>JAQBUE010000038.1 GCA_027624045.1 Acidobacteriota bacterium | reverse complement strand
CGCCGAGTTCTATCGCATGTACCCGGAAACCTCAGGCCAAGACAGCCATCAGGCGGCCACCAAGTAACCCCAACCCCATCTCCGCGCCTCGAATCACCCCACCCCCCAACACCGTACGCCAAAGCTCCGCCCCTAAAGCCTCCCCATCTTCGGCCCAGCGCCCTCGGAGCCCCGAACGCCAGTGACGGGTTCGGCCGCCAAAACCTCAACGAAGGCAACCAAACCAGCCGCATCACCGGCCCTGCGGAGTCACAACCCCAGGCCCGCGCAGTCGTTCATGGCAGGCGGAATTCGTCGAATAGATTGGATTAAACCGCGGGATCTAGTCCGTCTTCGCCAGACAGTACAGGCCCCAGTCAGTCCGGAGGTAGATCTTACCGTCGACGATAGCGGGCGTCGCGTAGGTGGCGTCGCGCATGTCGTTGCTTTGGATGACTTCCCAGTCAGGACCGGGCTTGAGGACGGAGACCATGCCGGCTTCGCTCACCATATAGATCTTGCCGTCAGCAACCACCGGTGCGGAGAAGTAGCGGTCGAGCGCTTTATCGAGGCGGGCTTGCTTGAGGACCTCGCCCGTGTTCTTATCGAGAGCGGTGACGATGCCACCGTCTTTGACGAGGTAGACAATACCGTCATAGAGCAGCGGCGACGGCACGTTAGGCAGGGCTTTGTAGTAGCGCCAGCGGAATGCGCCCTTGGTCATATCCCCTTTGCCACCAAGGCGGATGGCGTTCATCGCGTTCACCGATGAGCGCTTGTTGCGGTAGTGATGCCAGTCGCGGCCATCCATGAAGCCATTGAGGTCGAGATCGTAGGAGTCCCATGCCTTCTGAATACCCTCGTTCGGGGCTTCTTCCTTGCTGAGGAGTCCATCGCCGTCTTTGTCGTGGAGTTTGAGAGCTTCATCGAAGGCAACGACGTCTTCCTGCTGCCCCAGGTCAGCGCCGCCGGCCCAGTTGAGGAGGTAGATGGTGTCCTCATCCATGACGGGAGTCGGCTTGAGCTGCCAGGTAAGGCCACGTACCCACCAACTCTTCTCGCCCGTGGCGACTTTGTAGGAGATCAGTTCGTAGGAGCCGGCGACGATGGCTTCAAGACCACTGCCGTCTTTCGGGTCGTAGAGGATGGGCGTCGCAAAGCCGCGAGTTACGAAATCACGCTCGTTGCGCCAGACGATCTTGCCCGTGTCTTTGTCCACCGCGATCATGAACGAGTCGGACTCGGAATCGCAAATCTGGATAATCAAACCTTCGGCGAGGATTGGCGAAGCCCCCATGCCCATGGGGTTATTGAACGGGCCCAGAGGAATGCGCCACCGTTCGTTGCCGTCGGGACCGTAGGAGAGCAGGCCGACATCCTGAAAGAAGACATAGGCATTGCGGCCGTCGGTCGTGGCGCTCGGCGATGCCGGGCCATTCGATTCGTGCAGCTTCCCTTCCCGCTCGCGCACAATCTCGCGCCGCCAAAGAATCTTTCCCGTCTTGCGGTCGAGGGCGAAGGTGAAGACGCTCGTGCCTTCCCAGCCTGTCAAGAAAATGGCGTCATCCCCAAAGACCGGTGATGAGTGCCCTTTTGGTAGTTCCGTCTTCCAGACGACATTCTTCTCAGGGCTGAACTCGGCGGGCAGACCCGTATCATCCGCGACGCCCGCGCTGTTCGGTCCGCGGAAACGTGACCAGTCGACGGCCTCCAGGCTCAGGACGGAGAAAGTAACGAGAAGGGCAAGTGCGGTAGGACGAATCGACATCGTAAACAATCACCTCGAATCCAAAACTATAGCGTAGGATGAGGCGGCTTCGGTTCCGATCTGAGTTCGCTAAAGAAGGCGAGTGCCTGCTGCTCGGCCCAAAAGCGTGGCAGTTGACGCGACAGAAAGGCGACGTGTCCGCCGTGCTTCATGCACAGTAGCTGCACACTCGGATTCTGCTTGAGAACCGGATCAGCATACGCTTCGGGTGGAATGAAGGGATCGTCGGCGGCCTGGATAAGCAGCGACGGGACGCGTACAAGCGGCAGAAAGGCGGCGGCGGAAGACTTTTCGTAGTAGTCGTTCGCGTCGGCGAAACCGAAGACAGGAGCGGTGATCTGCTGGTCGAACTCGTAGAGTGAGCGGACACCGTCGACGGAGAAGGAACCGTAACACTCCGGCATGAGCTGCTGCTTCTTGCGGAACGTGCGGCGCAGCATTCGCATGAAGCGGCGTTCGTAAAGCCGGTTACGCGGTAGGCCGATTTGACGCGCGCAGTCCCGCAAACGAATTGGTACCGAGATGCCGCAAATGCCGTGAACATGCCGCGGCGGTTCGGCACCCCATTCCCCGGCGAGCTTCAACGCAATGTTGCCGCCCATCGAGAATCCCGCGATAAAGACCGGAGCAGGCGCCAGCTCATCGACAATGGCCCGCAGGTCGGCGGTGAGTCCGGAATGATAGAGAGTGGGAGAGAGGTGCTCGGTATCTCCACAATTTCGAACGTTGGGACGGACGACATCATAGCCCGCCGCCAGAGCCGATTGCGAGAGACGTCGCACATATGGGGCGGTGCTCGACGCCGCCAGACCGTGAAGAATCAGAAGGATTGGCGCGTCGTTTCCGTTGCCGCGGCGGTTCTCATGAGCGAGCACCTTGACACCGGGCTCAGTTTCAAAAATCCGCTCACGCGCGGGGAAGCGCGGATCGTCAGGCGGGACATACCAGTAACGCGCGATCACGGTCTGCGCGTCACCGTTACTAAAAAGAGGCCGGTACGGACTCGGTCCGAAGGTCACAGTAATAACGCGGTCACAGGGAAAACGGGGTCACAAGGATAAGAACATCACACTGCTGAGAGGGTCAAGCCGCAAACCTGCCGCGTCTCACGAAGCGGATTCCACAAGATACTTTTCGAGGATGCGGTTGAGATTCTGATAGGAGAAATAGTTTCGCTCAACGCCGTTGTGCTCTTCCCGGATCGTTCCTTTGCGGTCAACGATGAGCATGTGCGGATAGTAAGGCGGGCGGGCCATCACGGAAAAGCCTCCGAACGCGGCCCACTCCGACCGAGAGCCAATCGACATGGGGAACTTCGGATCGAAGCGCTCGATGAAGCTCCCCATCTCTTCTTTCGCCGAGGGATTGGTCGCGATGCCGATGACCTCGAGCCCACGCGATTTCGCCTCGTCGTAGATCACGTTCAGGGCCTGCGTCGCGGCGTGGCAATGAGAACAGCCTGTCGACATGAACATGACGACGACTACTTTGCCTTTGTGCTGGTCCAGGTGGAAGGGTTGACCGTCCACGGTTTGAATCTCAAGGACCGGCGCAAGCCGAGGCGCCTCGGCGGCGGGAAGCGAAATAACGAGTGCGGCCGCTAACAACAGAGGCAGCCGTCTAGCTTGGGAAATAGTCAGCATCGGGGCCTATGAGCTTCTTGATCTAAGTGGTCTTGGCGGGTTCATTCAGCAGCGCTTCCAATTCCGACTGGATATTCGCGGCCTGATCACTGAAGAACGCTTTGTCGCCGCCTTGATGTTCGTAACGGATTTGTCCCTTGCGATCGACGAATAGCATGTAAGGGACGTAGAACTTCGCCATCACCGAGAGGCCCGCGTAGCGCGCACATTCAAAGCGGCTGGAGACGGTAAGAGGAAATCGAGCGCCGTACTTCTGCCGGAAGCTCTCGATGTCGCTGGCGGCGGACTCGTTGATTGCCAAACCGACGATCTCGAGACCCTTGTCCTTGAGCCGCTGGTAGATCGGGTTCAAGATCTGAGTGGTGTTCTGACAGTGGGGACAGGTAGTCTGGAAAAACATCACGGCGACCACTTTACCCTTAAGGTCCGCCATGCTCATCGCGTTGCCGTCGATGGTAGTGAACTTCAGCGGCGGCGCCTCGCGCGGAATCTCACCCGCGCCAAGAGATAAACACAGAGAGAGAGTGAGAAAGCTGATAGTCAAAAATCGCGTGACGTTCCCCATGGTCAGATTTCCTTTTGTTTTCGGGCCTGTGGCGGCTACTGTGCCGACGATGACTTCACTGTATCATCCCCTAAACCTTCGACGCTAGTAAACACCGTTCCGTTCCGGGAGAGACGAAAACGGCGTCCCGCGGCGCGGCCGGAGGCTTCCGTGTCGGTCTCTTTGTCAAACTCGACGCCGCCCCATTTCTTCGCGCAGATCATCTTGTAAAGATCGAGGTAGCGGGCGGCATCCTCCGGCGTTTCCCAACGAACGGCATAAGTAAGCACGGCTTGGCGTGTCTTCTTGTGTTCGTGAATCTCGTAGCGTCCACCGCGCCAACGGGGTGAGAGGTCGTCTGCTACCTCCTGCGAGACGTATTGGTTGAGCAGGATGCGATGATCGAGCTGGCCGATCTCGCCCTCATGGATACGCCGGAAGCCCCTGGGCAGCTTGACGGCCGGAAGCGCGAGGGACGCCGTTTGCCGACCGGCCAAGTAGGTCTCGGGGTTGAGAATGTGTTGCGAGTTCGCCGGGGGGTTCCGAAAGACTTCGGCGAAGGCGTCTTCGCCCAGTCTGTCAATGACGGCCTGCTGAAACATGAGTCCTTCGGCGTAGGGAAACAGCATCGTCTCGCGCAGAAACAAGGGCGCGTTGGCAAAGACCGGGAAGCGGTCGGCTTCGATTTTAGAAGTACTGGACGCGGCGACAGCGAGCAGGCGATTCCCGACCATCGAGCGGTTGCCCTGCCGCATCACGTACTCGGTCATGAGCCACGACGCCTGGCCTTCCATGACGGCAGCGCGGGCGATATCCTGCTCGGAAGTCTTAGCGCCCTTAACGAACTTGCCAAGATTGAAGTGCTGGTCGGCGAGAGCGTGCGCCAGCTCGTGCACGAGCGCGAACTCCTGCATGTCGGCCGGCGTCCAGGTGGCCATGTACAATTTTCTCGTCTGAAAGTCGTATAGCGCCGTGGCTTGCTCGGCAAGCACCTCGACGACCTCGCTCTTTAAGTCGAAGTCATCCCCAACGAAACCGAAGAGTCGCAGAAACAGCTCTTCGCGGCGGATCTTTTCAGGGTTGCTGTCCTCGGCGATGCGCACCTCAATGAGGTCGCGGATCTGCTCTCGCGTCAGTATCTCGCGAGGGATGGGTTTACGGGGCGTGAGGCCTGTGATCTCGGTGAGAGTCGCGAGCATGCCGTCGACCTGCGAGAAAAGTTCTTCGCTCTGCTGGGCGGTGAGTTCGCCTTCCTGGGCACGGGCAGGCGCGGCAAGGGCGAGCGCGCCGAGGGCGAGCGCAAGAAGGGCAGGCGCGGCGCAAAGGCCCCGCAAGCGTTTACTTAAAAGTGAGATGAACATCAATAGTCTTGGTGGCCTCGTCGGCCTTCATGCGCCAGTCGGTTGTCTGCAAGTTGTCGAACATGTTGTCGCCGCGAATACGGTTCAGGAAGATCGCGGGATAGTTTTGGTTGAACGGCTCACCGGGCTTGAGTCCCCAACGCTTTCGGATCGTGGCCTCCGCAATGATGTCCAGACCCTCGATTTCGAGTTTGCCAAACAGATAGCGGTCGCCAGGATCGAGCTGTAGGGCGATGTCGACGATCTTCTTCTCGGCGTTGGGCTTGGCGTCGTATTGGCTGCGGACATTCATGAAGCCGTTGCCCTTGAACTGCTCTTCGTAGCGTTTGAGCGCTTCGTTGACGAGTGACAGATTCGCGGTATCGCCGGGCGCGAACTTGATCAGTTTGCCGATGTCTTCGGGTTTGATGAAGCTGCTTTGCGGCGGTGTGATCTCGCCAAACTTGTATTCAGGGCCTTCTTCCACATGGACCGTGACGACTAAACCCTTGCTATCGGAGTCGGGCTCGGCGGTGCAGGGGCAGAATTTGACCTCAAGGCGGCCGACCGCCTCGTAGAGCGGCTTCATATTGTATTTCAGGAGTTCTTCAATCCGCTGTTCGCTATAGGTAACACCCATCGCCACGCTGTTGAACTTCTGCTGTAGAACAAGCGAAGCGATCACACTTGCATTCTCGAACTTTGTGAAGGCGACGTTCTGCATCACGCCCTCGGGCTTATAGAGCATCTCGAGTTCGTTTTCGCTGACGAAATTGATGTCACCGACAATCTTGGTCTCGTTGCCTTGTTCGATCCAAATCTGTTGCAGAGCATCGCCGATGCGCTTGGCCATAATGCCGGTTGGCGGCACTTTGGGGCCGAAGAGGGGGATTTCGGCGCGAAGTCGCGCACGGACCTGGTCATCGGGCATGTCAATGCCTTCGAAGCGTACGCTATACAGCTCGGGCACTTCCTGTACCGTAAATGTTACGGCGTAGCCGTCGCCCTTGGGGCCGAAGCGGAACTCGTAGCCTTCGAAGACGCCGGTGCTGTCGAGCTTGGCGACGGCATTCTGGAAGTCGGCCTGCTGCACCATTTGTCCGATTTCGAGGCCAAGGATCTTGATGATGTCTTCTGACGGAAAGTTGTCGTTGCCAACGATGCGGATCTCTCGAAGAGCGTACTTTTCGTTGGCGGCCGAGGCTTTAGACGGGGCTTCCCCAGCGGCGGGGACGGCTGATTGCGGTGCCGCGACGACGCCGAACAAGGCCGCGAACAGACTGAGGAAGAAGAGTTTCATCGATCGGAGCAAAATTGCCTGGGGCCCACCCAGTATGTCAGAATCCAGGACCCTCTTCCCGGTAGACGAGCACGCAGCCGGACGCGTTGCATTGATGGAGGCGGTCTTCAGAAGCGGCTTGCAAGGCCACATCCGGCGCAGATTCGCAGTGAGGAAATGATGAGCCACAACTTAAATGAGTTAGGACAGATTCTATTCCGTGAAGTTTCCAGTCATGCACTCGATGACGAGTTGCGCGAGCAGGTCTCGAAGACGGCCGGGCCAGCGGATGCTGCTTGGCGGTTTCACTTCGGATCGCTGACACGTGACCCAAACGACGAGGCCACGCTCTATCTGGTCGGGGATCGTGGCGACGATGAGAAGAAGTCCGCTCTGCTGACTTTTACGCGCACCTCGGGAGGCGAGGTTCAGATTCAAGAGCAGCCATTTGGCTCCACTGACCGCGAAACGGTCCGCGACATGGCGGCGAAGGACGCCCGATTCCTACCGCGGCCACAGAAGGATCTTCCGGCGGTGGCAACAGGGAATCGGCATCCCGAGATCTCTCTACCGGCTGTGTTTGACGCCTTCGGACGGGTGCTGGATGAGACCGGCGTGAACATGGCTAGCACCGTGCAGCTTTCGGCGACCCGCGAGATGACGATTGACGAGGCGATTGCGGCGCGCGACGGCGAGGACCCGACCCAGATCGGCCATACGCGTGTGTCGATCGAACATCTGTATCACAGCGGATTGTGGGCGGCGGTTCGCGCGGGTTGGCGTCACGGGTATTCGGCTGAGGCCGATCACTTCATCGTGAGCGGGGCGCATCCCTCTGAGATTGCCGCCTCGATCGAGGCCACCGAAGAAGCGATTCGGCGTGCCGCGGGATACACGAAGTTCACGACCGATACGTCGCGGCTGTTTCAACTTGAGGCAGACACACGGCATCCCAATGCTTGGACAGACGCGCAAGTAGACGATGCGTTCGCCGAAAAGCTGACCGATGACGAGCAGGGCTGGCTGCTGAACGAGTTCGCCGCGCCGAAACGGGTCGAGGAATACAGCTATGATTTCACGCCGCCGCAGGTGCGCCGTCTGGCCGTGAAATTCAGTGAAAGTTTAAAGCTCAACGAGCAGCTCTACGACTTCATTCGCGAGCAGAAATCAGGGGCGGAATTCGACTTCGAACCTTCGATTGATGAGGCCGCGACGCTGACCACGCCGGAGGAACTGTTCTTTTACATGCACTGGCTGCGGGAGCGCGGACGCCCGGCCGGCCTGGTGCCGCCCAACCTCGGTTTCAAGAAGCGCCAAGCGTACCCGGAGGAGTTGGGGCCGCTGAAGGACTACGCCGCTCACAAGATGTGGCCTGAACTTGTGCCGGCGGTCGAGGGTAAGTTCGGCGGCGATCCGGTCGCGGAACTGGCCGGGCGTGTGCGCGAACTGGCCGCCGTGGCGCGACACTTTGACGGCACGTTGAGCATTCACTCGGGCAGCGGAAAGCAGGCAAGGGTGCTTGAGATGATCGGCCAGGCGACAGCGGGCCGCGTGAACTACAAGATTTCTGGCGAACTTCAGTTGCAACTGCTCGACGTGCTTTCCGAGCAGCCGGAGGGCAGCCCGTGGCGCGCGCTTTACAAACGCATGGTTGACCGCTGCCGCGAGTTCGCTTCGCAAAACGCGTTTGGGGAGGAAAGCGAACTGGCGGAAGTCTATAAAGCCAAGGGCCTTGAATACTACCTGGGCGACCGCGATAGCGGGCGCGTGGATGGCAACTTGTTTCTCGTTTTCTGGATCGGCAATCTTGTCGGAACACGCGACCGGGATGCGCCGGATGGAGATACGCGATTCTTCAAAGAGAAGATCGATGAGTTGCCCGCGAATTTGGTGTCTGAGATTCGGCGGCGCAACGCGGCGTACATCGTATGGCTGGCGAAAAGGCTGCGGCCCTAGCCTCAAACCCTTCAGGTTGGGAAGTTTGGACCGCCGCGCCATGGTTAAAGGTCGTCTGGGAACAAACGGAAGGTCACTTCGATCGTGGCCCTGACTTTCACCGCCTGGCCGTCTTTCATAGCGGACTCAAACTCCCACTGCTCGACGGCCTTCACGGCCTGCTCATCCAGGCCCTTCCCGAGACCGCGAATCACTTCGATTGCATGCGCCTTGCCGTCGGGCCAGATCTCGGTGGCCATCTCCACGGTTCCCTGCAGGTTCGCTTCCTTAGCCTCCTCGGTATAGCTCGGCTCTACCTTCTTGACCAATCGCGGCGCTGATACGCCGTCGCCGACTCGATGCACCTGAGGGGCCGCCCGCAGCGGGAAATAGGAGACCGAAACAACCGCCGCCGCCGCAAGCAAAGCCGCCATGCCAACCGTCGAAACCGCTAACCGCCACTTCGTCATAGAAATATCCTCCAATAGGGTTTTGATACGTGTCTTGAAATGCCGCCCGCGCAAGAACGCCGGAGCCGCTACGATGGCGGGTGACAGCCTCGCCTTCGTGATCTCAACCAGCGCCCGTAGATAAGCCTCCCGCGAGCCGGTCCGCCTGACGACTTCACGATCCACAACCTGCTCGCGCGCCAGTTGAATGCGCCCGATCAGCCATCCGATCGCGGGATGGAACCACAGCAGTCCGCGCACGACTTCTTCGCCCACCGTCCAGAGCCAGTCGCGGCGCTCGACGTGAATCAGCTCGTGGGTGAGCATGGCCCGCTGTGTATCAGCGCCGGATTCGAGAAACGCTTGCGGCAACAAAACGACGGGACGCCGCCAACCAAATGTCACCGGCCCATCGACATCGGGCGAGAGGCGGACCGCGACTTCCCGCGGCCCTTGCACCAGCTCGGGCATCGGCCGGGCCCGCCTACGTAGCACGCGGAGACGCAGCAAGCCGAGCCCCAGCCACGACAATCGCGCGACTGCGCCGGCCGCCAGCAGAGCCCACGCAACCATTGCCCAGGAGTAGCCCCCAGCCGCGGGCACAGCGGCGGCCGACGACATGGCGACTGTGAACCCGGAAGCCGCGATCGCGTCCGGTGCGTACCAGGGCTGTAGCGCGGGCAGCAGCAGGCAAGCCAGCAATACGAACTGCCAATACCGCAACTGCACTCGCGGGTCCCGTACGCCAAACAACAGAGGCAGCAGGCCGGCGGCGGCCACCAGTATCACGACTTGACAGAAGTAATCCACCAGATTCAGAAGCTCTCCCGTCATTTCGATTTCTCCTCGATCAGGCGCTCGATGTCCCGCAAATCCTTGTCGCTCACATGGCGGTCTTCGACAAGCTGAACCAGCAGCGGCCGCGCCGAGCCATCGAAGACTCTTCCGACGAACTCCTTGACCAGGGCCGCGATCACCTTCTCCTTCGGCCGCGTGGGCTCGTATGTAAATACCCTGTCGACGGTCTTCTTTTTGAGATGCTTCTTGTCGACCAGGATGTTCATGATCGTCATGACCGACGTATAGGCGATCGTCCGTTTTTCCCGGAATGTTTCGTAAACATCCCGAACCGTCGCGGGGCCCGCGGCCCAGACGATCTTCATGATTTGGAGTTCCTGCCCCGTGAGGACTTTCGCTTTCGGCTTCATGCGTACTAATACCTTAGTATTACTTAATGCGGATGTCAAGAGCGCTCTGATCGAGGTTCGTGCGTGAGCTTACAATCAGATCGAGGCCTGACCGCTCCATGGACGACCTGCCCATCAACGACCAACTAACGATTCCCGCCGCGGAACTGAGCATCTCGTTCGCACGCTCGGGCGGGCCCGGTGGACAGAACGTCAACAAAGTCGCAACCAAGGTCGACATCCGTTGGACGCCCGCCGACAGCGCCGTACTCACTGAGATAGAGCGCCGCCGTCTACTCAGAAAGCTGGCCAACCGCCTCACTACGGAAGGCGAACTCCTCGTTATCTCCACGCGCACCCGCGACCAATCGCGCAATCGCGAGGATGCGAGAGAGAAACTCGCGGAGATTATCCGGGAGGCTATCAAACCGCCCATAATCCGAAAGAAGACGCGGGCGCCGAAGCACGTTGCCGAGAACCGGCTCGCCGAAAAGAAACAGCGATCTGTGAGGAAGACCGACCGGCGGTCGCCGGGTGAACGTGATTAGAGGGGCTGCGGGCACGGCATGCCGTGCCCCTACATTCCGCGCGGCGCATTGGTGCGTTGTTACGGCTCGATCGCCAGATCAGCCAAGTAAATCGCTGTGATCGGCTCACCGGCCGCGTTCTTTTCGTGAGTGGAGTAGTAGGAAAAAAGCCCGCGTGTTGGGCTCATCTCGACGAAGCCGGGATAGGAGTTATCTCCGGCGCTCGGCAGTTCGGCGAACTGGCTCAGGGCATCGTTTACGAGCCAGTAGAGCGTGGTGCGTGGCTCTCCGCCGATGCTCTTGCGGCCTCCCACCAGGTAGCGCTCACCCCACTTGGCGAGCAGTGGTCCGCCGATGTAGCGATCGAGGTCTTTGCGTTCCCATTGCTGATAGGGAGGCTGCGAGCGGAGCACTTGCGCGTTTCTGCCACCACCGCTGCGGGCCACGGCGAGGATGGATCCGTCGTCTTCAAAAAGGAATGCGGTTTCGTCGCCGTAGCGGTCCTGGAACAAGCCCGCTCTGCGAAAGATCAGGCCGTCATCGCTTTCGAGCAGCGCGGACTCGACCAGTACGTCGCGCTCCTCGCGGGTGTTTGTCTCTTGAAACTCGCTTTTGCGCCGGCCGCAGAGATAGGCCTTGCCGCCATACGACGCGGCGCGCCAGGCGTAGTGCCCATAGGTTCCTTCCAGCATTTGCGGCTGGCTCCAGCGGGCGCCGTCCTCGGACCAGACCGCGTAGCCAAGAAGCTGATTCATGTTGCGAGTCTCGGGCGAGCTGTCGCCGCAATACCAGGTGCCCGTATAAACGAACAGCTTGCCGTTGAAGACCAGGAAGTGCGGGTCGCGAACATCCCGCTTCGGGACGCTGAAGCGATGCACCTGCTTCCATTCAACGCCGTCCTCACTCGAAAGCACGATGATCGATGACGTTGGGTGAACCATGTGACCGTCCGGACAACTTCGGAACGTCAGGTAGAGACGGCCGTTGAAACGAATCAGATCCGTAAAAGCATTGTGCTCGCCGTTGTGGAACACACGCCGCACCGACTCGACCTTAACTTGCGGGATATCGGCGGCAGCTGTAGTGACGGGCGTCGAAGAGAGAAACGCCAATCCAACCGTGAGGAGGAACGCTCTGCTCGTGCTCTTGCTGTTGGTCATCGAAATCTCCCCTACAAGGAATTCGGCTCGCTAAAAGGCAGGTCAACGCTCACCGGGTGATGGTCGGACAATCGATCAGGAAGCGCATAGTTCGTTTGCTCCATCGTTCGGGCGAAGTGCGGCGCAAAGCGATATGGTCCGCCGCTGCTACGCGGGCTTTCGAGATACGATCTAACGAAAATCCAGTCGAGCTTATATTGCCCGATCGGGCCAAGTGTGCGCTCGACTTCGAACGTCGAGGCGAATCCCTTGCCGCCGCGCTGGTTCGAGTTGGCGAGAGTCCCTTCAGTCCCATTGATTGTGCGGCGTGCGTCACCGCGAAAATCAAACACGGTTCCGTTCTGGAAACGGAATTTCTCCAGCACCTCGAACAGTTTCGCCTCCGGGTTGGGAGCGACGATGGGAATGTGTTTGGCGGTCGGATCGTGCTGGTTCTTGAAAAAGTTCACACCACCCTTGACCGCGTCATACAGCAACCCGACGCCCGTGGCGTACTTCATGCCGGTGTTGGCCCAGAACTCCTTGCTGCCGAGGCGCCGATACACCTCCCGCTTGATGCTTGTCGGCTGCTGATCGCTGAGGGTCGTATTTAGATCTCCGGCGAGAATCAACGGATGATCGATGTCGCGTGAAGCCGTCAGCAACTCCTCCATCTGCTTACGGCGATTTTCGGGTTTGGTGCGGCTTTCCAGATGAGCGGCGGCGATGGTTAGCTTGCCCTCCGGAAGCTCAGGAACCTCAAGCGTCACGTAGAGAGTAGTGCGTCCGCCGCGCCGGATCTCGCGGCCAATCGTCTCCTGAAACGCGATCTCAGCGAGCTTTCGCTTCCCCTTCTCAAGCTTCGAGACCCGCGACTTCTCTTCCCTATACCAGTCGTACCCCTGGAATTCAAAAGGCGCGAGGCGGGCGTCGATAATGGGATACCGACTGAGCACTGCCGTGCCATGCAGCGCGCGGAGCCGTTCAGGATCGATCTGGATCTGATTCACCCTTTCCCGCCGTTCGGTCGGGTCGGCGATCAGCTCAAACTTCTCGGTGCCAAGGGTGATCGGGTTGATCTCGACAAACTCCACGCCGTACGCCCAGTTCATGTCGAGCGCCTCAGCCAGCTCGCTGGTAACGTGCCGGTACTGAGTGCGCTTGAGGCCCCAGTCAGATTCATTCAACACAAGCACGTCAGCCGTCCGCAAAACAGCGAGCTCTTTCTCAACCGAGGCGAAATCGACTTGCTGCTTGCCGCGGCGCACGTGCTGATCGAAGCCCGCCGGGCTGGTGAACATCTCTTTGATGTTGTCCAGCTCCAGGCCGCGCTCGATGTTCCAGGCAACGACACGCATGCCGGGTCCGAGGGCGTCCAATTCCGGTTTGAACGGGCGAGCGCCCCGATAGTAAGCTTCATTTGAAACAAACGGTGTATTGAGAAGAGCGTTGAGTTTGGCGGCCAAAGGCTCCGCCACCGGATCGTTCACAAGATCGGTTAGCTCCGCGAAACTCAGGGTTTGCGGCCCGGAGAAACGAATATACGGCTCAGCTTCGGGGAGATCTGCGAGCGGCTCCTGGTCCGTCAAGGCCCCAGGTCCCTGCTCCGTGACGACCTTCGGCTCGGGCGTAGGATCGAGATAAAAAAGAGAACCGGCGGCTCCCAGGAGCACACCTGCAATGGAGACGATCTTGGCGCGAAGTAAGTACACCCCACTATTTTAGGATGTGCGCTCCGGCGGCACCATGCCCACGGCCTTGAGCCGCCTTCGCGTGGTCTACTTGGCCTCGTCGCCCGTCGCTACATCCTTGCGTTGTCCGGGCGCGGTTCCCTTCAGCGTGACCTGTGCGCCGGCTTTGATGAGGCTGCTTTCACCGGGCCCCTGGAAGAACGTGAAGCCGTGACGATCGTTCCAGGCGAACGGGCCGGCAAGAAACTTGCCCGCCTTGAGGGTTTCGTCGTGGATCCTCTTGATGAGCGCCTCATACCTCGAGTCGGTGCGCTCCCATCCCGTGAAACTGCCGAGGTCGCCGCTCGCCGCGAACACGACATCGACTCCCGGGACAGCCGCAAGCTTGTCGACCACAGCGACACCTTCGGGCGATTCGATCATGATCACGACCATGACGTTCTCGTTCGCGGTCTTGCGGTAGTCACCGCCCCACAGCCGACCGTATTGACCGCCGCCCTGGCTGCGGCGTCCTATCGGAGGATACTTGGAAAAGCGCACAGCCGCTTCAGCCTTTTCGACGGTGTCGACCATCGGGACCACAACACCGAGCGCGCCGATGTCGACCGCCTTCTGGATATCGCCCTCGGTAGCATCGGCGATGCGGATGAAGGGAATCGCCGGGGCATCTTTGCAGGCCCAGATCATCTTGGCGACTTCGTCATACATCAGCGGGCTGTGCTGCATCTCGATCCAGAGAAAATCGAATCCGGCGTCGGCCATGTCGCAGTAGATGTTGGGGTCGTTCGTGTAGACCGTGCCTCCCACCACCTTCTCGCCGCGCATGAGCTTTTGCTTGACGGTGTTGTACATTCTGGCCTGGGCCCATCCGGCGGACGGAAACAGCCCTGCTAGCAGCGCACAGGCCGCGGCAAATAAGAGGACTCGTCTTGCTGACATCGATTTTCTCCTTCGTGGTACGCGGAGCTGGGTCTAGCCCAACTCTGACTTCCCGCGCACCGAGTTTACGCCTCACGTGACCTGAATGCAATGCGCGCACCGGCGGCACCGGCGGCCGGCGTGGTTGCGGACCACTGCCATGGCTTTGCGATCGCGACACCGGCGATTGTTAGAATGGCCCACAAGGAGCCGACCTATGCGAGACAAATTTTCCCGCCGCCACTTCATCGGAGGAGCGGTTGCCACCAGCGTCGCCGCCCAGGCAGCCACGGGCGTGTTGCCGACGCGCGTGCTGGGCAAGACCGGCGTCGAAGTGACGATTCTGGCGCAGGGCTGCGGCAGCCGCCTGCTGATGTATGAGCAGGAAGACAAAGCGGCCGAGGCGATCCACCTGTCGCTCGAACGGGGTGTCCGCTATTTTGACACCGCGCAGGCCTACGGCAACGGTAAGAGCGAGACGTGGGTTGGCAAGGCCCTCAAAGGCCGCCGCGACGAGGTGTTTCTCGCGACCAAGATCCGCACGCGCGACCACGACGAGGCGTTGCGCGAAATGGATCGCAGCCTTGAACGGCTTCAGACCAACCACGTCGACCTGCTGCATTGCCACAACCTTTGGTACGAGGACGATTTGGCTGCCGTCGAGAAGGGCATCCTGAAGGTGCTGTACCGGATGCGCGACGAAAAGGTCGCACGGTTTATCGGCGTCACCAGCCACGTCGATCCGAAAACGCTCGCCACAGCGCTGGAACGCCACGACTTTGATTGCACGCAAATGGCGCTCAACGCCGCCCTGCAAGGACGCAGCACGGCGGGAGAGAACCTGCCGCCCGTCCCGGCGAATAGCTTTGAACGTGTCGCTCTGCCCGTGGCGCGCCGCAAGAACCTCGGCATCCTTGCCATGAAGGTCGCCGCGCAAGATAGCTTGCTTGGCGACGGACACGGCAAGTCCACGATCGACCCGCTGCTTCGCTATACGCTTTCGTTACCGGTGGCGGCCGCCGTCGTCGGCATGCCCAAACTGGACTTCATCCGCCACAACACCGGCCTCGCCCGAAACTTCACGGCGATGCCGAAGGCCGAGATGGATCGCTTTTCACGCCGGATGTCGGAAGCAAACAAGACGGCTATCGACAGCCATTTCCGCGACCACGAAGACGTGTAAACTTTCAGCTCGCTCGGGGCCGGGTATCCATTGTGAAACCTGCGCACCCCGACAATGGTTAGAAGCGCCCGCACTCGCGACGCGATTCGAATACGGCGAGCCGAGCCTCGTCCGCAAGGAGACACACAGCAAAATGAGTCCCGAACAAGCCAAACACATGGCGGAGTTTTTCGTTTCCGTTATCGAGATGGAAACGCCCACTACCAGAAAGATCATCGCCGCCGTTCCCGAAGGCAAGTCCGGCTACCGGCCGGACGCGAAAGCGCGTAGCGCGCTGGAACTGGCACGCCACATTCCAGGAAGCGACATTTGGTTTCTCGAAGCTGTTAGCAACGGCGAGTTTGGTGACTTCAGCCCGGCCGCCGAGGAGAAGATTACAACCGTGGCTGGTGCCCTCAAGGTCTACGACGAACAATTCGGCCCCGCGCTCGACAAGGTGAAGGCCCTCAGCGGCGAGAAGTTGGCTAACGAGATATCCATGATGGGTATGTTCAACCTGCCCGCCGTCATCTATCTGTCATTCCTGATCCGCCACACCGTGCACCACCGCGGCCAGCTTTCCACTTACCTGCGGCCCATGGGTTCCAAGGTCCCGAGCATCTACGGCGGCAGCGCCGACGAACCGATGGAGATGCCCGGCTAGGGCTAAGCAGGGATTCTCGAAGCATCATGAGGCTGCCGCGGCTCTATCCGATCATCGATACGGCGTTTCTAGCGCTGCGAGGGCTCGATCCATTGGAAATGGCTCGAGCCCTCGCCGACGCCGGAGTCGGGATCGCACAGTTCCGGCACAAAGGACTGTATACCCGCGAGAGGCTTGCGCTGGCGGAGCAAGTCGGCGTCATCATTCGGGAAGGCGGCGGGCTGTATGTGGTCGACGACCGCGCCGATGTTGCTCTGATGGCGGCGGCGGGCGGAGTCCATGTCGGACAGGACGATTTGCCGCCGGCGGCGATTCGGAATGTTGTTCGAGACGCGATGGTGGTGGGCTTTTCGACCCACAACGAAGAGCAACTTCGCGCCGCCAACGATGAGCCGGTTGACTATCTCGCGCTAGGTCCTATTTTTGGGACGGCGTCGAAGGACAAACCGGACCCCACAGTGGGGCTGACCGAGCTGGCGAGGTTGCGCCGCCTGACGGATAAGCCGCTGGTCGCGATTGGAGGGATCACTCGGGCCAATGCTCGCCAAGTGCTCGATGCCGGCGCTGACTCGGTGGCCGTGATTTCGGACTTGGTCGGGGAGGATCTTGCTACGAGTTTGGCGGAAAGATTGGCGGAGTGGCTTGAGGTTTTGCGCGACTAAGCAGCCGCCTCGATCCTTCCGACTTGCGTTACACTCTTGATGGGCCGCACGGCCTTGCTGTCAATCACATCTCGCCAGGAGGCGCTATGCAGCGCACGTTCCTTCTCGGACTTTTCGTCGTGTTACTCGCGTTCGCGGCTGGGCCCAACCTGTTCACGACGCACGCCAACCAGTCGTATGAAGTCGTCCACGGCTGGCCGCAATTACCAGAAGGTTTTGCCCTCGGCCAAACGACTGGCGTCGAAGTGGATTCGAAGAACCGCGTGCTCGTCTTCCATCGCGGCGCCCGCCCGATCCTCGCGTTCGACGGAAAATCAGGAAACCTGCTGGCCTCGTTCGGTGACGGGCTGTTCGGCTCGGCGCATGGGTTGACGGTGGACCACGAGGACAACATCTGGGTCACGGACGCATCCCGCCATACGGTTCACAAGTTCAGCCCTGATGGCAAGCTGCTGATGTCGGTCGGCGCCGCTGACGTGCCCGGTGTTGACGGCTCGCATTTCAATCGGCCCACTGACGTAGCCGTCGCGCCCAACGCCGACATCTATATTGCGGATGGTTACGGCAACCGCCGCATCGTCCATCTCAACTCCAGCGGTGAGTTCATCCGCGAGTGGGGGACCGAGGGTTCAGCGCCAGGCCAGTTTGTCGATCCGCACGGCCTGGCCCTCGACCCGGACGGAAACGTGTATGTGGCCGACCGGGGCAATTCGCGGATTCAGGTGTTTACCAAAGACGGCAAGTTTATCAAGGAGTGGAAGAGCAAGGAACTCGGCCGCCCCTGGGGGCTCGACATCGACTCCAAGCCGTTCTTGTTTGTCGCCGATGGCGGCGATCTCCATCCTCAGCCCCCCGAACGCAATCGGATTCTCAAGCTTGACTTGAACGGCAAGATTCTCGAAGCATGGGGGTCGTTCGGCAGCTACGACGGACAGTTCTACTGGGCCCACGACGTCGCGGCCGGGGACGACGGGGCTGTCTATGTAACCGACGTGAACGTCGGAATGCGGGTTCAGAAGTTCGTGAAGCCGTAGGCGAGCCCGCGCGGATTAGGCGGCTGTCACTATCAAGCGTTGCGGCGCACCTTCGAGTTCCATCAATCGACTCTCGCCGAAACCCGCCTCGCGGAACATCGCGTCGTATTCGCTGAAAGTATAGACGTCGCCGTGCGGCGTATTCGCGAGCATGATGACCGCGAACATCGCCTGATCCGCCGGGCTGACGCGGTCTTCGTTCGGAACGAACTCGAGCGTCATCACGCGGCCACCTGGCCGCACGGCTTGGCGTACGCGCCGCATCAGCGAAACGTTCGTCTCGCGATCAAAGTGATGGAAGAAGTTCGTCAGTAGCGCCAAGTCGTAGTCCGTCCCGTAGTCGGCGTCAAAGGCACTGCCCGCGACGAGCGTGTGCCTGTCCGCCACACCGGCCGCGCGAGCGTTCTCTTGCGCCACGCTGAGGACGCCTTCCCAATCCACGGCCACAATCTGGGCCTGTGGGCAGTGCTTCGCGACTGCGATTCCGAACAGCCCATGGCCTGCCGCGATATCGAGGGTCTTCAGCGTGTCCCCTGCCCCCTGGGCTGCGATGGCTCCCATTTGCTCAGACGCCGGCCCCATCAGGCCTTGCATCGAACGCGCGAACTCAACCCAAACCGGATGTTCAACTCCGAGTATGTCGTCGCGCACGTCCGCGACAGTTCCGCGCCGGGCGGTCTCGGTCAGTTCTAGAAAGCTTCGGCGCTGCTCGTCGTGCTGCATGAACTTGACGATGTTGCCCAGATAGGCACGAGATTTGCGATCGAGGAACACGGCGGAATCCGGGGTCAACGCGTATCGTCCGTCTGCTTTCGTCAGGAAACCGGCGGCCGTCATGTAGTCGCAAAGAATGCGTACACCGCGCTCGGAAGCGGCGGTCTTCTCAACGATGCTCGCAACGGTATCCGCTCCGTCGCCAATCGTGCTGAAAAGTTCTAGATCTACCGCCGCACGTATCGCGGCGCTGCGCTGAAAGCCGGTGACGTGGTCCCAGAACAACTCAGGGGAAGGGTGCTTTGGTTCGCTCATAAGGCAAGTGATTGTAGCGCAATGCTGGACATTTCCGGTCAGTGAGCCGCCGATCATCCGCGTACGAAACTCCTGGATCTTGGCGATCGACTCGGCGGGCACGGCAGGCCCAGAGGCACCGATGGTTGCACCTCATCGTCATTAGCACAAATGCTATAGGCTCGAATGGCCGCAGCGTGGACCGTAGAAGCCCCGAACAGTGAGATCGAACTGGCCCTTCAGCGAGCAAAGGAGATTTCGCAATGACCAAAGCGAGCGACCTTCACCAGAAGTGGATGAAGAACAAGGAATACCGCGAGGCCCATGAGAATCTCGCGCCGGAGTTCGCGCTTGCCCGAGCCGTCATCAATGCGCGTGTGACGGCCGGCCTCACACAGGAGCAACTCGCGCAACGTATGGAGACGACGCAGTCCGTCATTGCAAGGCTGGAAAGCGGGCGGACCCGGCCATCCACACAAACGCTTGAGCGCTTGGCCGCGGCAACCGGAACGCGGCTCAGGATCAGCTTCGAGCCGGAAGTCCGGGCCTAGTTGTCACAACCCGAGTTCCCGTTTGCGGAGCTTCCTCATGTGAGACCGAGCATCTTGACGATATTGCCTCCCAGAATCTTGTCTTTGTCGGCCTGCGGGATCGTGAGGCGTTGTACCTTTTCCATCTCGAACTGAGCGTAGGTGTTCAGGTTGGGGTTCTTGTGAGGCCCGTCGGTGCCCCAGATCAGCTTATCGGCGCCAACCTTCTGAACTGCCTCCTCCATCTTGAAAACGAGCGCCACTGCACTCAAGTCCAGATAGGCATTGTCGTAATCGGCCGCGACCTGGATAAACGCATCGATCATTCCGCTGTCTCGGCTCATGTAGGCGCCCATGTGGGCGAACAAGATCGTGGTGTGCGGAAAACTCTCTGCTAAACGGCGGGCGACGCTTGGACTGCCGGTGGCGTCGATCAAGCACGGAACGTCGCGCCGCCCGGCGAGTTCCAGAACGGGGTCGATCACATACGGGGTCAGGCGGCACTCGCCGGCATGAATCTTGATCCCGCGAAACCCGCGGTTCGTCAGCGCATCGTCAATGTCGGCGAGGACGGGCCGCTCGTAGTTCGGCAAGGCGTACAGGAATGGAATCAGCCGTTTCGGATACTCGGCCACCGCCTTCTCGGCAAACGTGATCGACCGTTGGGTCGTCGTCGACATCGCAAAGACGATCGAACGGTCGATGCCGACCGCATCCATCACCCCGACGATATCCTTGGCGGAATACTCCGTCTTCTCAGCGTCGCCATGCTTGAGATGAGCGTGGACGTCGACAATGAGTTTTCCCGCGGGCGGGGTCGCGGTTGCGGCGCGTTGCATCGCAAGCGCCCCGGCGCCTGCCTGCAACAGATGGCGTCTTGATATTCTTGTCGACATAGCTTGTGCTCCCGACCCTCGATGAATTGTAGCGACTTTCGGCGTTGACCAGCGGCCTCCGGTCGCCCAAGACGGCAGGCCGCGCCCGAAGGACATTGAGGTCGCACATGGTCCGAGCTTAGTTGTAAACTTGGCCAGACACGGTACCGCCGCCGACTTCCGACATGAACGCGACGGCCGGTCGTTCCCGCAGAGAAACGAAAGCTATGAAAACGGGATTGTTGTTGTGGTCTACATTGGGCGCCGCGCTGTGCTGCTTCAGCGCGCCAGCCGCCGCTCAGAACGCCGGTGGGCAGCAAGCGGCGCCCGCTCAGTTCATCACTCTTTGCGCAACGTGCCACGGCGAAGAAGCCATGGGCACCGATCGTGGCCCGGCCCTTGCGAACAGCCGCGAGTTGCGCAGTCGCTCCGCCAACGAGATACGCGGCGTCATCCGCAACGGAACCCAGGGCGGCATGCCGCCGTTTGCGCTTCCGGATGATCAGCTCGACGCCATCTCTGCCTGGATACACAGCCTGAATGCCTCCGCTTACGACATCAAGCCAGCTGGAAACTTTCGCGCCGGCGAGCAGTACTTCCATCACAAAGGTAAGTGCGCAAGCTGCCACATGGTCGAGGGGCGGGGTGGAACCAATGGGCCAGACCTTTCGAGCATCGGGCGGCAGCTTACGGTGCAAGAACTTGACCGCTCGCTCGACGACGCCGCGGAGCGGGCCGCGAACCGCACATCGGCTTCTTGTCCGGGCTGGGCGTTCTGTCCAGATAACGTCTGGCAGGTGGCCAACGTCCGGTTGACGAATGGCTCGTCGTTGCGCGGATTCGTTCGCGGGCGTGGCATGCATGACCTGCAATTGCAAACATTGGATGGGCGCTTCCATCTGTTGCTCGAAGGCGAGTACGCGGAGGTCTCGCTCGAACAGCAGCCTCTGATGCCTCGCCTCAGCGCATCCGCCGAGGAACGCCGCGACTTGCTGGCGTATCTAAGCCGCCGCGGCGGTATCCCGATCGGCCCGCTCAAGAGGCGGCCGGAAGCCGTCTCAGCGCTTGAGATCAGCAAGATTCTCTCCCCGGACGCGGGCGAGTGGCCCACGTACAACGGCAATCTCAACGGAAACCGCCACAGTACCCTCGATCAGATCAGCGCGGCGAATGCAGCAAGGCTGCGGCTTCAATGGTCGCATTCGATCCCCTACTCACCGCTTGAAACTACGCCCTTGGTCAGCGACGGCGTCATGTTTGTGACCGGTCCGAATCGTGTCTGCGCGCTTGATGCGCGAACGGGCCGCCAAATCTGGTGTTACGTGCGGCCCGCGTCCCCGGCGGACGGGGTCTCCGGCGACGCCTCGCTCGGCGCAAACCGCGGCGTGGCGCTGCTGGGCGACCGCGTCTTCTTCAACACCGATGACGCCCACCTCATCTGCCTCAACCGCATCACAGGCAGCCTGATGTGGGATGTCGTGATGCCAGAAGCCGACCTGCCGGGCCCTTACGGCGCGACCGGGGCCCCGCTAGTCGTGAACGACCTCGTCATCGCCGGTATCGGCGGCGGCGATCAGGGTATCCGCGGCTTTCTCGACGCCTACAAAGTCACCACCGGCGAGCGTGCTTGGCGCTTCTGGACCGTCCCGGCAAGGGGCGAACCGGGCTCTGAAACCTGGAGCGGAGACGTCATCGAACTAGGCGGTGGAGCGACCTGGCTCACAGGCTCGTATGACGCCGAATCGGGATTGCTCTACTGGACGACGGGCAACCCGTGGCCTGATACCGACGCCACCGAACGCGCGGGCGTGAACCTCTATACGAACGCTGTCGTGGCTCTCGACGTGAAGACCGGAGAGTTAAAGTGGTACTTCCAGTTTACGCCCAATGATGTTCATGATTGGGATGCTACTGAGCCCGTCCTTTTAGTAGATCGCGAGTTTCAAGGACGCAAACGCAAGCTTCTGCTGCAAGCGAACCGCAACGGTTTCTACTACGTTCTCGACCGCACGACCGGCGAGTTTCTGCTCGGCGAACCGTTCGTCAAGAAGCTCACCTGGGCAAGCCGCATCGACTCGAAGGGCGTACCGCAACTGTTGCCCGGCAATGAGCCGACGCTGGGCGGAACGAAGTCGTGTCCTGCGGTACGGGGCGCGACAAACTGGTATTCAACCGCGTTCCACTCTGGCACGGGTCTGCTCTACGTAATGGCCGTTGAGGATTGCACCATCTACCGCAAGGCGCGCCTCGGGGGATTTCTGCCGTACAGGAACCCGGACGACCCGCCGCGCAAAGTCATCCGGGCGCTGGAAGTCGATAGCGGCAAGATCGCTTGGGAAATCCCGCAGGTCGGCACGCCCGATTCGAACTATTCCGGCGTGCTTTCAACCCAAGGCGGCCTGGTCTTTTACGGCGAGAACGGCGGCAGCTTCGCGGCGGTGGATGCGGCGGCGGGCAAGACGCTTTGGCATTTCGAGGCGAATCAGATTTGGAAGGGCTCGCCGATTACCTACATGGTCAAGGGCAAGCAGTACGTCGCCATCGCCTCTGGCGGGAACATTCTTTCGTTCGCGCTGCCGGACTAGGTTTTCGCGGAGACGTTGAAATGAAGAGGCGGCCCGCCCCGCGACCTCCCTCAACAGTTAGAATGCTCGTTAAACTCGGCAGAGTAGAGAATATGTCCGCCGGCGTCGCGTCAGCCGCCGCTGGTCGAGAAGACTCTGAGGTCCAGAAGGCTCTAATGAATCGTAGACTCCTAATTCCTCTAGCCGCGGGCCTGCTATGCACGCCTGCATTGTTTCCGCAATCTCCGTCGCCGGAACCCATCAACATCGGTTCGCGGCGTGAGCTTTTCGTTGACGACTATTTGGTCGGCTCGATGGATGGCGTGCGGTTGCAGCTCCAGCGGCCACAATCCGCAGGCAAGGCGATCGCATTCGACAAACCATGGGAAGGCAACACCAGTATCTACGTCACTGTTCTTGAGGACAAGGCCTTCGAAGACGAGCGCCGTTACCGCATGTACTATCGCGGCAGCTCCGACCCCGACTACGTGATTCAGTCCATGGTGCGTGCGGACGAGCCGGTTCCCAAGGAGCACCCGCAACTCACTGCCTACGCGCAAAGCAAGGACGGAATTACGTGGACCAAGCCGCCGCTGGGCATCTACGAGTTCAACGGCTCGAAGCAAAACAGCATCGTCTGGATGGGCGAGGGCGGCCACAACTTCGCGCCATTCAAGGACACCAATCCCGCCTCGCCCGACTCGGAACGCTATAAGGCGCTCGCCGGCGGACCGTTGCTGGCCCTGAAGTCGGCCGACGGCCTCCACTGGGAAAAGATGCGGGACGAGCCCGTCATCACAGACGGCAAGTTCGATTCGCAAAACGTGCCTTTCTGGGATGAGGTTCGCGGACACTATGTCGCCGTCTACCGCGACTTCCGGCACGGGGTGCGAACGATCAAGACAGCAACGTCGAAAGATTTCATTCATTGGACGCCCGGTGAATGGGCCGACTACGGAGACGCTCCGCCAGAAAACCTCTACACGAACGCCACGATTCCCTACTTTCGCGCGCCGCACATCTATCTCGCGTTTCCGAAGCGCTTCATGCCGTTTCGGACTAAGGTCGACGACGAGAAGAACAATGGTTTGTCGGACGGTGTCTTCATGTCGAGCCGCGACGGCGTCCACTGGCATCGCTTCATCGAGGGATTTATTCGGCCCGGGCGCGACGAGCGCAATTGGGTCCATCGGACAAACGCCGTCTCGCGTGGCGTCGTCGCGACCGCACCTGATGAGATTTCGCTGTACGTCTCTCGCAACTACACCTACCCCACGGCGCATATCGAGCGCATGACACTGCGAACCGACGGATTCGTTGCGGTCACCGCGGGCTATCCCGGCGGCGAACTCATCACGAAGCCGCTCATATTCAAGGGCGAACGCCTGTATTTGAACTACGCCACATCGGGCGCGGGCAGCATTCGAATCGAGATTCAAAACGAGAAAGGGCAAGCGCTCCCCGGCTTCTCGCTTGAGGATTCGCCGGTGCTGTATGGAGATGAGATCGACGGTGAAGTCGTTTGGCCCAGGCCGGGAACCCGCACGGACCGAACCCCGCTTCGGAACGTCACCGGACAAGTCGTCAAGATTCGCTTTGTGATGCGCGACGCGGACCTTTTCGCGTTGCGCTTTGGGAAGTAAAGGGCTGTGTGGGAAGTAACGGGGGCTGAGATGAATCGCAGAGATTTTCTGACACGTGTAACGCTGGCGGCTCCCATGGCCGCGATACTTGCCGGCGGCCGAGCACAGGCTGCCACTTCCCTGCTCCGGGTCGGATACGCCGAAACCGATATCACTCCCGACATCGGAATGGAGCAGCCGGGCGGCTACGGCAAGGTGTTCCACCAACACTTTCACGATGCCTGCAAGGTGCGTGCGTCTGTGTTTGACGACGGCGCAAAGCGGGTCGCGGTCGTTGGGACGGACACGCTGATGATTCCGCGCCGGCTTGTGCTGAAAGTCCGCGATGCGATCGAACGCAAGTCCGGCATTGACGGCGACGCGATCCTGATTGGAGCATCCCACTCGCATTCATCCGGCCCGGTAGGGATGGTGCAACCAGGCGAATTCGACCACGCTTCGAAATTCGTGCAGGAGTTGGCCTACGAGAAGTCGTCCGCGGCTGATCCGAAGTTTCTGAAATACGTTGAGGACCAGATCATCTCCGCCGTTCTGCAGGCCAACGGCAAGCGTCGCGAGCTCGCTTGCGGCGTCGGGTCCGGTTACGAGAAGGAAGCGGCTTTCAACCGCCGCTTCCGTATGAAGAACGGCCGCACGCAAACGCACCCGCGCCAGGGCAATCCCGACATCATCCGTCCGGCGGGACCGACCGACCCGGAAGTCGGCGTCATCGGCAGTTTCGATGAAGATGGCAATCTGATCGGCTGTATCGTCAACTACGCCTGCCACGCGACGACCAGTCCCGGGGGCATTTCGGCCAACTGGATCTACTATCTCGAGAAAACGATTCGCGGCGTGTTCGGCCAGGGCGTTATCGTTGTCTTCGTTGCGGGCGCCAATGGCGACATCACTCAGGTCGATAACTTGAGTCCCTACGCCAGCCCGGGCCGCGAGGAATGGGCGCGGCTCGTCGGCGCGCGCGTGGGCGCTGAGGCCGTTAAGGTGTTGGCCTCGATGCATACCGGTCCGATGGGGCCGGTCGACTCAGCCGTCGAAGTGCTCAAGATCCCACGGCGCGTTCCGAGTCCGGAAAACCTCAAGAAGGCAATCGAAGTCGCGAAGCAGGGGCCCGACGGCGCCGACCCGAGCGTGTGGACGTTTGCCAAAGAAACCGTCATGCTCGACGCTCTGATCGCCAAAACGCCGGTGGTCGATGCCGAGGTACAGGCTATCCAGATCGGCCCGGCGGTCTTTGTGACTGACCCCGCGGAGTACTTCGTGGAGTACGGTCTCGACATCAAGAAGCGCAGCAAGTTCCCGTTTACGTATCCAGTCGAGTTGGCGAACGGCTGTGTCGGCTACGTCCCCACCGAGGAAGCGCTGAGTGAGACCGGCGGCGGCTACGAAACACGGCTGACCAGCTACAGCAATCTCGAACGTACAGCCGGAACGCAGATGGCCGACGCAGGAGTCCGCCTCGCGAACAGCCTGACGCCAGGCAAGTCGCCCGTGCGTGCGCCACATGCGCCATTCACTGCTGAGGGCTGGTCGTACGGCAGCGTGCCGGCACAATTACAATAGGTTCTCTTAGAGGAGTCGAACGAAGGTATGTACAAAGGAATTGAACACACCGCTATCGCTACACCGGACCCCGAGGCTCTGGCTTCCTGGTACGAAACCACGCTGAACTTTCCGATCGTCCACCGCTACGCCGGAAACGTTTTCGTCAAGGCCCCCGACGGCACGATGCTGGAGATCATTCCGTCCGAGGGGGACCCCGTGCAGACCGCGATGAAAACGCCGGGCATCCGTCACCTCGCGATTTCGACGGATGACATCGACGCCGACAAGAACGATCTAGTGAGCAAGGGTGTCGAGATTATTCAGGAACTGAGCGCCGGCGGAAATCGGCTTGCCTTCTTCCTCGATCCGGAAGGCAACATCCTGCACCTGATCCACAGAGACAGTCCCATCGCGTAACGCGACGACGTCACTCGCCTAGCCGGCCGTTTGGGCGGGCGCGCTGGATTGAGGTTCGGGGGACTGCGGTTCGGGCTTCTCGCCGTAGATGTTGCGCTGCAACTCGTCCAAGCGATGTTCCGCGGCGTCGCGGACATAGCGGAACTTCTCGTTCTTGGCGATGTCGGCGAGCAGAACCTCGTCGCTGAGCTTCTTGATCGCTTTGCGGCGAATCTCCTCATCGACGGAGTTCTTCGCGAGGTCGGCGTAGATGCTGTCGCCGCCGAGATTGCGGTCGCGGATCTCATCGAACACGCGGTGCCGCACGAACCAATCGCGATCGTCGGTGGCCAGCTTCTTCAGGACCTCAACGTCGTCGGTCGCGCGAGCGGCCGCGATGCGCACGTCGGGATTGCTGTGCTTCCACTTGGGCCGGAGAAAATCAAAAAGTCCCATAACTTCTATTGATTGTAGAGCGCCGGGGCCACAGGTGCAAAAGATTCGTGCCCCGTATTAGAGTTTCTTCATCCAACGGACAGACCGCATTGCTTCTTCGAACCCCTCGGCCTTGTAAAGGTTATTCGCGACCTCGTTCGTTGTCAGGCAGTCCAGGTGGACATACGCACCGCCAAGCGATTTGAAGTGCTCAATCATTCCGCGGAGCATTTCGCGGCCCAGCCCCTGCCCCTGAAAAGTCTGGCCGACCGAAAGGATGTCGACAAAGCCCATCGCCGTGGGCTCCTCGTAGGTTCCCGTCGCGCAGGCGGCGACTTTCCCGTCGAGTTCACCGACGAGGATGATCTGGTGGGCGAAAACCTTTTCGAGCCGCAGATTCCAGCGGTCTCGCCAGTCGAGACCGTTCATCAGACCGAACCGCCCGTCCGCCGGTTTCGACCACGTGATGGGCTCGAACGTGTCGATGATCATCCTCTTGAGATGAGCATGCTCGTCAGGTCGCGCCAAGCGGAAGGTTAACGGCATACAGGCGTCAGTCTAGTTCGCGACAATATTCACCATCTTGTCGGGGACCACGACCACCTTGCGGATCGTCTTCCCTGCCAAGTGCGGCCCAACCTTGGAATCCTCTTTCGCAAGGCGTTCCACTTCCTCACGAGCGGTTCCGCGCGCGACCGACAGCCGTGAGCGCAGCTTACCGTTGACCTGCACAGGGATTTCGATCTGATCGTCGTGGGCCAGTGCGGCGTCAACTTCGGGCCACCCCTGTTTCAGGACGAAACCGTCGTTGCCCAGTTCGCGCCAAAGCTCGTCCGCCAAGTGCGGCGCAAACGGCCCCATCAGCAAAACTGTCTTCGTCACGATGTCGCGCAATACGCCTGCGCTCAGATTGGCCTCCTGCGCATAGAGATCATTGGTCAGCTCCATCAAGGCCGCTAACGACGTATTGAAATGCCAGCGCGAGTCGAAGTCGTCAGTAATCTTGTGGATCGTCTGGTGCAGTTTGCGCAGCAGGGCACGATCAGAGTCCGTCACGGGCTCGGCCGATTCGCCCACTCCCTCAGCCGCATGCTTCGTGGCAAAGCGATACAGACGCGTCAAGAAGCGCTGCATACCCTCGACGCCGGCATCGTTCCAGTCAAGATCTTTCTCGGGCGGCGCGGCGAAAAGCGAGAAGACACGCGCCACGTCCGCGCCGTGAACTTTGAGAAAGTCATCGGCGCTGATCACGTTGCCCTTGCTCTTCGACATCTTCGCGCCGTCGCGAATCACCATGCCCTGCGTGAACAAGCGTTTGGCGGGCTCGTTCCAGGTGATCAAACCCAGGTCGCGCATCATCTTCGTGAAAAAGCGCGCATAGATCAGATGCAAGACCGCATGTTCAACGCCGCCGATGTATTGGTCAATCGGGAACCACCCGGCTACCTTCTTTGTATCGAACGGAGCCTTGTCGTTCTTCGGATCGCAGTAGCGGTAGAAATACCACGATGAATCGATAAACGTATCCATCGTGTCGCACTCGCGCTGCGCGGGCCCGGCGCACTGGGGGCACTCAACGTTCGCAAACTCGGGAACCTGCTTCAACGGCGATTCGCCCGTACCCGTCAGCTTCACGTTGGCCGGCAGGACGACGGGCAGATCCTTCTCAGGCACAGGCACTACACCGCACGCCTCGCAATGAATCATCGGAATCGGCGTGCCCCAGTAGCGCTGCCGCGAAATGCCCCAGTCCCTCAAGCGGTACGTGATGGCGGCCTTCGCGAATCCCTCCGCTTCTCCATGCGCGTTCATGGCGTCAATCGCTTCGGAGCTTGGCATCCCGCTGAAGGCCCCGGAGTTTTCAGCCACGCCGTAAATCGAGAACGCCTCAACCATCGCGGCCTCGTCGGCAAGCTCGCCGTCCACCGCACGAATCACCGCACGCACTGGAATCCCGTACTTGCGGCAGAACTCGAAGTCGCGCTGGTCATGCGCCGGCACAGCCATGATAGCGCCCGTGCCGTAAGCCAGCAGCACGAAGTTGCCAATCCAGATCGGCATCTTCCCGCCGCTATACGGGTTGACGACGAAGCGACCTGTATCGATGCCGAGTTTTTCGACATCCGCCGGGTCGCGGCGCGCGACAGACTCGATCAGCGGTTGCGCCCGCGCGGCCAGACCAAATTTCTCAACCCAGGCGTGCTGCGGTGCGAGGATCAGACACGTCGCCCCGAAGATCGTGTCAACGCGCGTTGTAAAGACAGTTACCTTCTCATCAGAACCGTCTAGCTTGAAGTCTACCTCCGTGCCCGTCGAGCGCCCAATCCAATGCTTCTGCATGCTGATGACGCGCTCGGGCCAGCCAGCCTCGATTTCCTCGTGATCGTCGAGAAGCTGCTGCGCGTACGCCGTCGTTCGTAGGAACCACTGCCGTAGGCTGCGCTGCTCGACCTCGGTGTCTTCGTGACGCCAGCAGCGACCGTCAACGACCTGCTCGTTCGCCAGAACCGTACTGCACTCCGGGCACCAGTTCACCTGCGCCTTCTTGCGGTAGGCGAGATCGCGCTCGTACATCTTCAGAAAGAGCCACTGGTTCCAGCGGTAATATTCCGGCTCGCAACTGGAAACTTCCGTGTCCCAGTCATAGCTGAAACCGAAGCGCCGAAGCTGGTCTTTCATGGCGGCGATGTTGGCGCGCGTCCACTCGCCAGGGTCGCGATTATTCTTAATGGCGGCGTTCTCGGCCGGCAACCCGAACGAGTCCCAACCCATCGGGTGCAGCACCCGGAAGCCGCGCATCCCCTTGTAGCGAGCCAGGGCATCGCCGATCGAGTAGTTACGCATGTGCCCCATGTGCAGCGTGCCGCTGGGGTAGGGCAACATTTCGAGGACGTAGTATTTGGGGCGAGTCGTGTCCAGATCAGTCTGGAACAGATTCGCCTCATCCCATTCTCTTTGCCAGCGGGCTTCGATTTCCTGCGGGTTGTATTGCTTTTCCATAGTGACAACAGTCGTTCCGAGAGACTTCCTATGACTATAGCGAGATCAGCCCTTGCCGCTTCCATTGCCCCAAAGCAGGCTGCGCCCTGGCGCCGCAGGTACCAGGACAGTCGATCAGCTTACCTTCCGGTGGGTCACCAGCGGACGGAAGTTGATTTCCAGGCGCTGATTCAAAGCCTTGGCGATGCGCTGCAGCATCGTCAACGAGTGGCCGCCGTAGTCGGCATGTTCGAGACGAGCGATGTTGGGCTGTTTAGTTCCCACCAGGCCGGCAAGCTGTTGCTGAGTCAGTCCAGCCTTGGTGCGGGCATCATAGATCAGTTGTGCTACCTCGGCATTGATCGCTTCCTCCTCGATCAACTGTCTCAATCCCTGATCCTCACCTGTCAAGCAGTCGAGAATCTTCAACGCATCCTTCGTCTTACGCATCGATGATGTCCTCCTGATAGGTATGCCGGGCTGCGTCCTGCTCGTACAGTCGCTTGCGTTCAATCGCGCGTTCGATCTCCGCGACGGGTACTTCCGCTTCCTTGGTGGTCGCATGAGCCAAGACGACCACCCCTCGCCCGTGAAAAAAGTAAAGCATGCGATAGTTCAGTCGCCCTCTTCGGACTCGCAGTTCATAGATTCCATCCCTCAGGTAATCGGCCTCAGGGCGCCGCAACTCGTGCCCGAGCGCCGCCAACCGCTGGATTCTGGCAACGCATTTCGCATAGGCCTTGCGGTCTGTCTTTCGAAGATCCCTAAGCCATTCCAGAACAGGTACATGCCCGGCCTCGCCGAGGTAGAGTCGAACGGCTGCTGTAGACATGCTCGCTCACATTATATCAATTATGATATTCCCCTGAAGCTGTCGCTTCGGGTGGAACTACGATCGTATCCGAGAATCAGCCCCAGGCAGCCCCAGCAAGGCCAGAGAATGCGGTAAGAAAACCAACGCCCAGCGGTGACCGAATCGGAAAAGGCACTCTACTCAGAACCCGCCGCCACCTTGATCTCTCCCACATAGAAGCCGTCATCCGAAGCAAACACCGTACCCTCGATCTGTGAACCGACCTTGAGCTTCTGCCAGTCGGCGTCGTCACGAATCGGGAAACCCATCGTCATCGCCGACATCCAGCCGACAATCTCTTCGTGCTCGATCACCGCCGTCTTTTCTTCTGCGTTAAGCCCGACGACACGGCCCTTGATAACGTACTTCTCAACCTGCCCCATGGGGGCGGAGGAAGCCGGCGTCTCTTCGGCCGTCTCCTCTGCTTCCGGTTCCGCCGCGCCGCCGCAGAGGGTCAGGGACAACATCAGTAGCAGCAGCAACGAAACAGCCGCCTTACGGGAAAAAGATTCGCTGACAACGCTATGAAAACTTGACATGACCTCAGAATATCGCAGCCTGCGGGGTCTCGACGCCCTGCGAGGCCATTGTTTCCGTTCCCGCAACGGCCGTTTTTGGCGCGGGCGGCCTTACAACGACACCGTACGCAGGTACCACAGGCCGGCCGCCCTTCTTTCCTATTCAGCAAGAGAACCTTAGTACCACACCGGCATAAACCATCGATGTTTTGCCGGTTTTGTCTACCTTTCACTGCCTCGCACTTTGACGCGAGACCTCGCCAACTGACGCAGGACGGATAAACAGTCGTACCAATACCTAGAACCGATGAGCCACAGTTTCGTGTGATTTGAAATGTGTCCGCTGATCCATTTACGAGTCGGTATCCCGTGTGGCATTCTCAATCAACTGTTATGGAACTACTTACAAACAACACATCAGGGCCCACGCAACCCTCCGCAAACTCCGGCGAGCGGCGATTGGCGGTCGCCCTCTTGGAACAAGCCTTTCATGATCTGCTGACGGGTTCTTCCGCGAATCGGGCCGATGCCCTTTGTTGGATCCGTGAAGGGGACGTGGGTGAGCTCAGTTTCAACTTTTGCTGCGAGGCTATCGACTGGAACGCGGAGCGTATCCGCACGCAGGTGCTCAAGAGAGTTCCTGTATCCAAGCGTTTCCAGAACCGTGTATCCGCCGCCAATAAAGGATGGCTGGTCCGCCAACGTTGCGATAGCCGGGTACAGTAATCCCGCGAACGGACAGCCCAGCCATGACGTCCCCCGGGTGTAATCGCCGGCGGCAAGACAGGTGACTATCAGCATGAGAAAATCCGCGGCTCTACTTCAATATGAACGTCACAAGGGCGAGTTAAGCCGACGCCTTCAGTCAGGCGAAATCAGCGACGTCCACTACCGTCAACAGAAAGTAGAAGTGCTTAAGAAGGCGCTGCCAAAAATCAAACTCACCGAGTTGGCTGAACTCGATAGGCAGTCCTTCGACCTGCTTACAGAACAGAAGCGGGCCCGCGCATGATCGCGGGCAGTGTCGACAAACTCGTCCACTCGCTCCTGCGCATCAAACAGCTGTGGCGATCAAAGGCGGATTCATCAGGAGCAGACAGCAGCGACTCGGTCCTTGGCCCGGCCGATACGGAAGCTGCGCTGCGGCGCCTCAGGGAGTACCCCGAACCAAAGCCACTCACCGACAGCGTCGGTCAACGGCCATGATACAAATCCGCCCATCCCATCCCTTCTACATTGCCGGCGCGTTGGGGCTTGGCGGCGCTTCCAGCATTGCCTTCCTGCTCGGGTATTGGCTCGCCATGCGCTGACCTCGCCCGCTGGGCGGCGCCAAGACGGGCCGATCAGCGCCCAACAGCCATGGAGGAGGGCGGCTTACTTTCGCTGGATTTCTCAGCCGGACTCGAAGCCCCCTCAACGGTTGGCTCTCCCACGCCGGCTGCGCGCCGCTTCCGCGCCACGCGCGAACGATGAAGGCGACCGACCTCCCGAAGATGCAAACGCCGAGCAGCCATCCGGGACCGCGATGCTTCGTGCCGCTGCTGCGCCACTGCTGATGAGCGAAGAGGTGACGGCGTCGCTAGCCCAGCGAGACCTTCTCTATTAGACAAACCGCGAACTCCGCCGATCGCGGCACTGTCCATCGGCGCCTCGCCGGAAAGGGGTTTCGGTTGGGCCGACACCTCACATGCCAAAACCAACACAATCAAGAGCCCGCTACACAGGCACCGCATAGGGCTCTTATCGGCCACACGTGCGGCAGTCCCGCGCTGGCTGATTCATCGAAGCAGCCTGCGACGTCGAGTTCAAAGTCTCAACCGAACCAGCCGACATGAACACGGGAACGGTCTTTCGTCATAAGTGAAGGCGTGTTTCTTCTACTTAGAATCGCCGGGATAGTCCGTCGGGATCCGATCCGCTAGCTCCCGCGGAACAACAACGACGTTGTACTGCTTATTCTTCCCTCTTACGCCGAATGCCAGGTGTTGGTCTCGCAATTGATACCCTCCTGTCAGGTGCGACTCGTCCGTAATCACGAGCAGATCATAATTTTCAGGAAACACCGCGAGCAACTCCTCGCGGGACTGAAAGAACTGCTCAACATCGGCATCGAGGGTGACCTCCATAACGACGATCGGCCGCGATACTTCCAATAAGCCGCGCAAGCCCTTCAATACGGATTTCTCAAAACCTTCGGTGTCGATCTTGACTAGCTCTGCACGCTCGATTCCAGCCTCCTGGAGGTAGTCCTGGCCGTTGACGATCTTGAGCATCATCCCGCGATCCGAGTTCTCCTGCAGGAACCCGGGCACGAACGAACCCGTGGCCATGTTCGCCTCGCTCGGCTCCTCGAAAGCCAACAACGCGGCTTGCTCCCCCAAGCCCACCGCATGCGCAAACACGTTGGTCACGTTGCTCGCGGCCAGGGATTCTTCCAAACGCGCGAGAACCGGAGGGTAGGGATCGAAGGCGTGGACCGTTTGGACGTATTGCGCCATGAAGAGCGAGTGTGTGCCCGTGTTCGCTCCAATATCCAGAAACACCAGATCCTCGCGGTCGAGACTCTCCGCGGCATCGCGCAAGAAGTAAAGTATCGAATACTCCCAGGCCCCGTGGCAGAGGATCATCCTGTCGATCAAGTTCGAGCTGTCGCCCACATAGCGAGCGCCAAAATAGTCGATTTCAAACGACCGGCCCGGCTCAACCACACACACAGAGTCAGGGTAAGGGGCATAGCAGCCTGTGGCAGAATACCCTGTTTTCAGGCGGCGAGAAGCAGCGGGGTGGCCAGCGGCGCGCC
>JAQBUE010000037.1 GCA_027624045.1 Acidobacteriota bacterium | reverse complement strand
GAACAAGTTTATCGACTCTTGTTTCAATGTGGGACTTCCACCACAGGCTGCTAAGAAGGTCTTGCGGCTACCTTCTGGAGAGGCGAGCAAGATTCTCTTAATGTCGAGGTCGGCGGCAGAGTATCCGACGAATAAAACCGCGTTCGCTGCTGATATGTCATGCCGAAACTGGCCAGCCCAAGCCGAGTCGGCGAAGGTGCCGGAGGAGTAGCTCGTGTCTGTAAGCTTAAACGTGCTGGAGAGCGTCTCGGCGGTCACGTCGTCGACGAAGCCATTGATATGGACACATTGAGTGGATCTCTCTCCGACCCTGCGAATGTTGTCTTCTAGGCTGATCGGAACAATAGCCTGTTTGTTGGCGTTGTACGCCAGCTCGACTACGTGGTCGTAGTTCGTCGTGTAGATCCTCTTCCATGGGATTCGACCGAATACGAAATGCTCAGGGCCTAGTTCTGAAACCTGAAACTGCCTTCTGAGCAAGCTTACCAAGCTTGTTGAGCCAAACTTGGCAACGTAGAAATCTGCAACATCGCTAAGGGAGTCTGACGCGGAGAGACCACATGTCTCGCCCAGAAAACAAGCGAGTTCGCCGCCGGTCTTGAGGTGCTCGTTGTCGAGGTTCTTCGCCGAGCGCGAGAAACCGGAGCCAACGAAGAGAACGGCATTCCCATCGATCGCATGCTCAATCGCTTGAATAAGGTCCATGATTATTCACCTCTCGCTGATTTCATCCGACTTCACTTCCGGTGTCCAACTCTTGTTGAGGCTGAACTGGATAAACACCTTGCTCGACTTTACGCAAGCTCTCGATCGAGGCGGCTGTGACAATTATGAACGATAGATCCACCGTAACGCTCCTCCAACGCCTCAGGCATCCACACTGGCCTCAGGGACTACTGGCGCGACCGCATTTCCCCGCCAGCAATCCGATCAGTCAGAGCAGCCGCCAGCCGGCGGCTCTTGGTGAAACCGAATTCCCCATTCTGTTGCACGTCGCGGACGTGCTACAGCGTAGCGCATGGAACAACTCTACGACAGGCGCGGACAACGCAAGTACCTCACCCAACACGAGCGGGAACGATGCCTGAAGGCCGCTCGGTCGACGGACACGCCGGTCCGGGCGTTCCGCGAAGTTCTCGCCTACACTGGCTGCCGCCTATCGGAGGCGCTCGCCCTTACGCCCGAACGGGCCGGTCCAGCGGCAGCCGTCCTCGTGTTCGAGTCGCTCAAGAAGCGTCGCCGGGCGTATTTCGGGCGGTCCCCATCTAGTCTGCCTTCGGACAGCCTGGACGGCGAGATAAGCAGGCTCGCCTATAATGGATGATTGCTTCAAGACGAAGAGGTGTTATGCCCATCAGCGAGGATCTACTGGAAATACTGTGTTGCCCTCGCACGAAAGTGCCGGTGCAAGTGCTGCCCGCGGACCAACTGGCGAGCTTGAACGAGCGCATCGCTCAGGGCGGCGTGACTCACCAAGACGGCAGCCCGGTTGCAACGCCCCTGCAGGAGGGGCTGATTACCGAAGACGGTGAAACGGTCTACCGCATTGAGGACGATATTCCCGTGATGTTGGTCGATCAGGGAATCCCCGGGCGCTTTGTGAATCAGGCGTAGCGTGTTCCGCTGACGATTTCAGCCGGGCTCGGCGGGCGTTAGCGGCCCTTCGGCGCTGACCAGCACGGGCAAGCGGCGCGGCAGGATACGGACTTCGAGCGGCAGACTGCCCACTGCCTCCCCATCGAGTTCAATCAAAGTTGTTTCCCTCGATTCCGCCAACACCGTCTTCGCGCGGTAATGGTTGACCTTCGAGTGCTTGTAGATGTCGTCGGAATAGAGCACCGGCAAGTCGCGAATCAACTCGAACATGTTGAGGTGATCGATCGTCGTGACCTCCAGCAGTCCGTCGTCGAGGAGCGCTTGAGGACACGGATGCATGCCGCCGCCGTGAAAGCGGCCGTTCCCGATGGCGACGTTGGTGATGCTGAGTTCGCCGGGAAGCGGTTTGCCGTCAAGGGTGAGCCGCACCTGTTTCGGGCGGTAGGTGAGGAAGACGGCGAGGGTGGCGTACAAAAATGCGGCCTTGCCTCCCAGCGGAGTCAGGAAGTTCTTGGCACGGACCGATACCGCGCCCCCCATGCCAAAGCTGACCAAATTGACGAAGTAGCGCTCAGCCGGACGGCCGTTCAGTCCCGTGAAATGAGCCACGCCCACATCGATCGGCAAGACGTTTCCCCTGGTAATCACGTTGACGGCCTGCTCGAAGTCAGAGGGAAGCCGCAGGGTGCGTTGAAAGTCACCGCCGGTGCCTAGCGGGATGATGCCGAGGCGAGCCGCCGGATTGATCAGCTCGTCGTTGCTCAAAAACCCGTTGGCCGCTTCGTTGATCGTACCGTCCCCACCGATGACGACAACCAGTTCGCTGCCATCGCGCAGCGCACGGCGAACGAGCTGTGTGGCATGTTCGGGATGAGCGGTGAAAAGAGGCGCAACCGGGCCCAGGGTGGCGGCGAGGATGCGGGCGATGCGGGGCCAGTGCTTCCCGGCGCGTCCGCCGGCGGCGCGCGGATTGAGAATCGCGATCGGTTTGATTGGCGGACTCAAAGTTTCAGGGGGAACAAAGCCTAGCCGGCTCTCAGTTCCGGGTACCGTGTTCGGAGATCCTCAATAGTATCCCGCATGGTTTCCATGGGATCGCGCGTTTCGAAGTTGAGTTCGGCTCGAGCCTTGCTCGTATCGCAATACCAGTAGAGCGCGGACATGCGTATGGACTCGTCGTCCAGTTTGAACGCGCCGCCAAACAGAGGCAAGACGCGCCGTGCGACGCGTGCCATCAAGAGCGCCGCGCGCGGCGAGGGCGACAAGAACGGGCCGCGCAGGCCGGAGACGTCTTCGACATGATCGATCCAGTCGCGAAATGTCCAGTTGGGGCCGCCGAGCAGGTAGCGTTCACCGGGGCGCCCGCGCTGCATGGCGGCTCGCGCGCCGGCGGCGGCATCGCGTGCGTCTACAAGGCTGAGGCCGCCGGTCGGCACGGCCATGATTTGGCCCTCAAGATAGAGCCGCATATCGCGCGTCGAGGACTCACGCGTATCCCCGGGGCCTAGTAGCAGACTCGGATTCACGATCACGACGGGTAGCCCGTGCTGCTGGTGATAGCGGAGCACAAGCTTCTCGGCGTAGATCTTGCTGAGGTAGTAAGGCCACTCGGAGACAAACTCGTTGGTGTAGCCGGAGTCTTCGTTGCGGAAGACGGGGTCGCGATCCACGGCCACGGTACCGGATGAAGAAGCCAGCACGATCTTGCTGACGCCGGCGCGGCGTGCCGCCTCGCACAGATGCCGTGTCCCCTCGACATGCACATCGTAAAGACGCCACGGGTCACTGGGTGTGCGCTCGACCGTGCCGGCAAGATGATAAATCTCGTCCACCCCTTCGACCACGCGCTCGACTTGCTCGGCGTTCGTGATGTCAGCGGCAACAGTTTCAATTTGAGACGCGCCGTTCGACGGCGAACCACTACGGCTCATGAGCCGCAGGCGGGCCTGGGGTTCCTCACGGCGCAGCAAATCGACCAGATGCGTACCGAGAAAACCGGTGGCGCCGGTAATCAGAACTGTCTTCATGCCAAGCTAGATCGACTCGGGTACGCCCGAAACATCGACCATGTTGATCGGAGGGATGTGGACATGAGTGACCGACGGAATGCGCCCCACGTGGGAGTGAGCCATCTCGAGAGCCTCATCCATTGATGAAGCGCAGTCCCAGCCCATGACCTGCGCCGACTTGCGGTCCTCGGCCCCGACGACGATGACCTTGCCGCAGTGCGCCCGGCCGTTCTCGCCCCAGTACCACATGTAAAACGGATGGACGCCGTGATATGCGTACCCGTGCCGGTACATCTCGATGTACTCGGGGTTGTGAGCGAACTCGGCTTCGTACTTCTGCTGGAGCACGAAAGAGTCATTCGTTTCGGGCATGATGCGGTGGAAAAACTCGATGTAAGACGGATGGTGACGCGGATCGAAATCATCGTAGAGCGGGTGGGTCAGAATCAACACGCCGTTCTTTTTCACAATGGGCATCCCGCGATACATATTGAAGAAGTAGCCCAGCGCCAGCACTTGCACCAGCAGCGGGTTCAAGATCGAGTTGACGTTGTAAGGCGAGATGAACGGGATGCCGAAGATCGCAACGTCGCTCTGCCCCTCGACAGGCACTGCGTACTGCTGATAACAGTAGGCGAGCGTCTTTTCATGAGTCGGCAGCGTCGCGCCCGCATGCACGGCCGTGACGCCATAGGAGGCGGAGATCGAGAATAGAATCTTGCGCTTGAGCTTCCTCGGCAGTGCCCGCAAAGCTGACTGCGCGACCCGGAAACTGGTCTTATCGAGGGCGTTCCACTTATCCTCGTTTTTCGCGAAGAATGCCATGGCTGGGTTGAACATGGCGTTATTCACAGCGGTCTCGATGTGGAACACCTTCAGATGCGAATTGATCACCTTCGCCATGCGATTGCAGGAAAGGGTCAAGGCAGAGTGCTTGTGATCGAAATAGGAATCACACTTGAGAATCGTTTGCGGCGTATGATGCGCGCGCAATGAAGCGTAGTCACAGAGGCCGACACCGATCGACTTGCTGCCTCCATCCATCGAAACGAGGTTGATGTTGACGTAAATGAGCAGGTCAGACTCAGCCGCGCGGCGGTTGATGCGAACACGCTCGCCCAGCTCGGTGCGGCCAAGCTCCACCATGCCGTCGGGCGCTTCGCCGTCGTGGTTATACAGCTGATCGGGAGCGTAGGCGTCATAGATGCGGCTGCCCACGGCGTGCCGCAGTTCAAACTCCTCCATGCGCCGGTGGAACGATGTCGCCACGATGATGTGGACATCGGTGACGCCCTTCTCCGCCAGAAGGTTCAGCACGATGGTGAGAACCGACTCGCGGATGTCGGGCCGCGGCATTTTAGGAAGCGGCAGTGAAACGTCGTCAATCGCGATGGTGACTTTCATCCCGGAGCGCAGCAGCGCTTCGAGCGGTTCCATCTCTTCAGGATGCTTTAGGGCGTAGCGGATGCCCTCGTCGCGGTCGGGGATGCCGAGGATCGTCGGCTTCGGGTAGACAACCCGTGTGCCCGCCGGAAGCTTTACGTCGAGCAGGTCTTCGCCGGACCAGAGCAGGCGATTGGCGGAAGTGGCCTCCAGATGAACGACGCAGCCTTCCGACGACACCAGGGCGTTGCGGCCGACCGCATTGGGCGTTGGGTCGCCGAATTCGACATCGCGGCGAACGCGGATTTCTTCAACCGGAGTCGCCATCATCCACTCCCATCATTCATTCTCCGCATCCATTCTTCGCGGGGCCGGACCGCTTCGCAAATCGAGGATTGGCCAGCTTCGCTTGGCGGCGGCGCGGCGTAGTCCTCGATCGGGGTTCACGGCGGCGGGTTGGCCCACACATTCGAGCATCGGTAAGTCGGAAAGGCTGTCGGAATAGGCCTTCGAGCGGGCTGAGTCCACATTATACTCGCGACAGAAGTTTTCGATAGCTCGAACCTTCTCGGCTTCGGCAAGCAGCGGCGGAACAACGTTGCCGGTAGCGACGCCGGCGGCGTATTCGAGGTGATTGCAGATCACGTGGTCGAATCCGAAATGGCGGGCGGCCGGGGCGATGGCGAATTCAAGCCCTCCACTCACGAGGACGAGCTCATAACCGGCGGCCCGGTCGGACTCAACAGCCGCCTGAGCGGCGGGAAAAATCTTGGGAATGATCTCCTCCTGGAACAGCGCTTCACCGCATTCATAGAGCCAGTCTTTCGAGAGGTTTCGATACTGGCGGTAGAAGACTTCATTGAATCGTCTGCGCGAATACATGTCGAGGCCGATCCACAGCGGCACGGTCAAGAGCAGCTTTCCATAGCGCCAGCAGGCCTCGACCCGCCGCGGGTGGTTCTTGGCGAAGAACGCGTAGCGAGTGACGACATTGCTTGACACAAGCGTGCCGTCGAAGTCGAAAAAGGCGGCTCGGTTGGCGGTGGAAGGCGTATCCATTCGGGCAGCGGTCTATGGCGTGGCGAGCGTCACAAAAACACAGTCTCCTAGTAGAACACGCAACGGCAGCGATGGCGCGGCTGTGCTTTGTAGGCAGCGCCTTGCCCGCGATTCCAAAGCAGGTAATCGAGTTCGACCGAAGTTACACTCTTGCCCAAAGTGGCAAGTTCCTCGCGGATTCTCTCGACCGCGTGGACGGCGCAAGCACGAATCTCGATTTCCTCAGAGCTGCCAGGTGCGATGAGATCCTGGCGCTCAATCCGTTCAAGTAGAGGGACATCATAGTCGAGCACAGCATCCATGCGAAGCACGTGCGGCACGAGATTATCCGCGAAAATCGTTAGCCGGTTCAGATCACGAAAACGGCCCGCGGGTTCGGATCGCATCGCGAGCGCCAGATCCGCCGCTGTGAGTTGCGCGCGTTTGTAGAAGGGCACTTCGCGGCCCTGGTAGGGCTGCACGTCTCGGAAGAAAGGCATCGCGGCAAGGATCTGAATCAGCTCTTCCGCCGATTCGCCGGCCGCCTCAACCAGCCCCACAAAACTGCCGCCAAAGCGGTCAAGAATAAGTCTCCCCAGGTCGTTAAACGCGTTTGCGAACAACGCCATCAGCTCGGCGCTGACTTCATTGACTGGCTCCTGGCGGAAAAGGTGCGTGCAGGCTTGCGGCGTCATCCCCGCCAATCGCTCGGCCGACAGGGGACCCTGTTCAATAAAGTGGTCATTTAACGAAGAGGCAACCGTGAAGTATCCCGATAACCCCGGTCTCTTTCGAAGATGCGGAAAGTAGCCTGAACCGAAATTCACCGTATCCAGCGTGAGGATAAACGCGATGGTGTCAGGTCCGTGACCGACGTAGTGATGAGCCGGATCAAGCTGAGCCGGGGCAGCACTCGCATCGAGAAGTGATTCCGCATAGGGACGGATCCGGTCATCATTGATGCGGACCGAGCGCCCTTGTCCCGCGACCCAAGCGCACTGCCCGCGGATTTGATCGAAGAGAGAGCTACTCATTCGGCGCCGGGGCGCTGCCGCTTCCACCAGTAAACAGATTTCGAAAGTTCCGCTGATGCCTCCACGCCAGAAACACGGTCATCAAAGCGGCGTTGCGAACATCCGGCCCACCGGCCAGCAAAGCCATCACAAGCGTAAAGAAGAGCCACGTCGAAACCGAAGCGATCATTCCCGCTTCGCGCCACTTCAAACGGCTCCCCAGCAGACGCAAGGCGGCGAAAAAGACGAGGGCCGCCGCCGCCCAAGCGGGGAACAGCACGAGCATGACGCCGGCGGAAGTCGCAATTCCCTTCCCTCCGTTGAACTTGAGGAACGGCGAATAGCAGTGGCCAAAGACCGCCATGAAACCGAATAGCCAGCCGTACAGCGCAGGGTCCTCGACACGCAGGAACACCCAGACGGCGAAGAAGCCTTTGCCGAGATCGCCAATCAGCGTCAAAATCGCCCGGGCTTTGCTTACCCGCAGCACGTTGTTGAAACCAGGGTTGCCGGAGCCGACCGTGCGAATGTCGATCCCTGTGCCGATCATCGCTAGTACGGCGAACGGAATCGATCCGATCAGAAAGCATCCCAGCATGCGTAAAATTGTGTTGGTGTCGAGCATGGCTCTATGCGGTCGCGGCAGCGGGGAGATCCTGCTCCTTAAGCCTTCGTAAAGATTCTCGCAGGCAGTCCCGCATAAGAGCTGCATCGGGACCCATCCCGCTCGCATCGACAGGAGGCCCCACGCGGATCAGATGCGCGCCGTTGAGCGATGCCCCGTCGGCAGACGCGCCGTTGTGCGAAGCATCTCCGTTGCCCACATGCACCGGGATCACCGGACGGTCCGCCTCGATGGCAGCCTCGATCGGCTCCAACCTAAATCGGGTGCGTTGGGGGGTGGCGTTCGCCGGCGAGTCAGCGGACATGATGACGATCGATCCATCGTCCAATGCCTGCCGGACGCGCCGCTTCAGCAGAACCGCGGCCGACCCTTGCTGATCCCCGCTATCGGCCAGCAACGGTTCGAACAGAAACGCCGCGTCCCACGGTAAGTCTCGCAAGGGCTCGCTATCGGCAAGTTGCAGCGGTCCTTCGAAAGAGTCGACAAGCGCCAGCAGATCCTGAGTGCCCAGGCGATTACTTGCCAGCAGACAAGGACGCTCGGGCGGGTGTACGCTGTTGCCTGCCACGTGGGCCGGGCTCACCCCTGCGCGCCGCAAGATGCGGGCCGCAGCGCGAACAATGGCCGTTGCTCCATTGGGCGTGGGTGCCAGCCGTGCAATCAACCCGCCCAGGGTCGCGATGCCGGCCAGCAGGCCGCGACGGTAGCCAGCTACCGCCGCATCGTTAGCTCGACGAATGATCCGATTGATCGCTCGGGGCAGACCTTGCCCCAGGTTCGCGGTCCAGAGGCGAATCATTTGGAGCCAAGGCGGATCGGTCGTGGGGCGCAGCGCTCCCTGTTCGAAAAGGCTACGCGTCTCGTTGCGGCGGATCTTGCCGCTGGACGTCTTGGGGACGGTCTGCGGTGGAACGAGTTCGACAACATCCGGCGGCAGGCCGACCTTTTCATCAATAGCCCGCACGATGGCCGCCCGTATCCGTGCGCGCTCCGCGGCGTCGTAAGAACGCGTCTCGGCGACGACGATCAAACGCTCGGTCCCGCTGCTCGCGTCCGTCGAGCCAAAGGCCGCCACACAGCCGCGCCGAACCCCCGCGACATCAGCCGCGGCCATTTCGACTTCCTGCGGAATGATGTTGTGCCCGGCTTTGATGATGCAATCCTTGAGGCGTCCGGTAATGTGGACTTCCTCGCTGGCGCAATAGGCAAGGTCACCGGAATCCATCCAACCATCGGCGTCGGTGACGGCCGCGGTGGCTTCGTCGTTGCGGAAATAGCCGCTGGTTTTCGATAGTCCTCGGAAAATCAGTCGACCCTGTGTTCGCTCGGCAACGTCATGTCCGTTCTCATCGACGATCCGCACCTCGTGGCCGGGCAGCGCTCGTCCGTTGGCAACAAAGCGCAGGACGTTTTCGTCAGTCGCATCCGCCGGAATAGCACGGCCTTCCTTCTCGAACTCCCCGCGGCGAACGCGGTCGACGACCGGCGGACGGTTGATCGGCGGAAACGTCAGCGCGACCGATGACTCGGCCAGGCCATAGCAAGGGACATAACTCTCAGCGCGGAATCCGTAGGGAGCGAAACGCGCCGCGAAGCGCTCCAGTGTATCGGGCAGGACGGGCTCGCCGGCATTGATGGCGATACGCCAGCGGCTCAGATCAACACCTCCGAGAGCTTCGTCAGTGATCTTGCGCGCGCAAAGCTCATAGGCGAAGTTGGGCGCCGGACATAGGCTGCCACCGGAATCGCTGAGCGCCCACAACCATCGCTCGGGCCGCGACAGAAAAGCCAGCGGCGACATCATGGTGATCGGGAAACCGTAGAAAAGGCTAAACAGCCACGCCCCGATCAGTCCCATGTCGTGGTAGAGCGGCAGCCAACTGACAACAGCGTCGTCGGGTCGCGCCTTGACGGCCCAGCCGATGCCCTGCACGTTCGCAAGAACGTTGGCGTGCGTCAACACAACGCCCTTGGGGTTGCCGGTGCTGCCCGAAGTATACTGGATGAAGAAGGCGTCGGCGTCTTCGCGGCCCGAGGCGTTCGAGCCGTAGCCGCGGGCGCGCATCGCGTCGACCGTCGTCACTTCCTTGAGGCTCGGAATCCCGAGGCTCATCACCTGCGAGACAGCCTTCACCTGGTCGAATGAGATCAGAAACCGAACTTCGGCGTTGCGAAGAATCAGCGTCTGCCGGCGAACATACTCCTCAATCTTGTCAGGCCGCGCCGGCGGATAGATGGGTACGGCGATGCCGCCCGCCAGAGCGACGCCGAGAAACGAGTAAAGGAAGTCGGCGCACGTCGGAAGCATCACGGCGACGGTCTCATTCGGCTGTAGGCCGGAAGCAATCAGGCCGGCCGCGACTTCCTGGGAAGCCGCGAGCAGCCGGCCGTAGCTGATCTCGTCGAGTTGGCCTTCTTCGAGCAGATGCACCTGGACCCGGCCGGGATCGCGTTCCGCATGCCGTCGCAGGACTTCAGAAAAACTCACGGCATCGATGGGCGGAGGAGCCGCATCTCCGGGCTGGCGGATCACGGGGCGCTCCGATCCCGACGGCGGCTCGCCTTCCAATAGTGACCGCACCCACTCGGCCGGCGTATCGGCACGCTGCGCGAGCGCCTCGGGGACCCGTACTCCGAGACGCCGCTCGGTGCGGATCAGCAATTCAACGCGCTCCAAACTGCCGAGCCCGAGATCCCGATCAAACGACGAATCGAGCGCTACCCGCGCGGCGGCCTCATGGGACCCCAACTCGGCGAGCAGCTCCTTCACCAGAGATAGCGTTTCTTGCTCGACATGCTGTCGATCGAGTGCTTGCGTGGACATAAAGGCCGGACGGTCTTTCAGTTTACCTTTCGATCAACAAAGAGAACATTGGAATCTCCAAGTTCCCGTTGCTCCCAGCCTTCGCCGGACTGAGGCTTCGCTGACAGGCCGTTGAAAGGCCGCAGGCACGGCATGCCGAGCCCCTGCCCTTCGCTGCGAGATGCTGGGGTAGCAAGGCTGATTCGGCCGTAGGGCCGGAGTTACGGAGTGAACGTCAAGCGGCGTAAAAGCCGTCTGTTAGAATCGAGTTCTCTGCTTCATTCACCCCTCTGTATGCCTATTTCACGCCGAAAATCGGCCGTCTGCGACATCGACGGCGTCAAGGTCGGCGGCGATCATCCGATCGTCGTTCAATCGATGACCAACACGGACACGGCTGACACCGCGTCTACCGTGAATCAGGTGATGGAATTGGCGCGCGCCGGCTCGGAGCTGGTGCGTATCACGGTTAACACCGAAAAAGCGGCGGCGGCGGTCCCAAAGATTGTGGAATCGCTCAATGCGTTCGGCGTGCATGTGCCGATCATCGGTGATTTTCACTACAACGGCCATATCCTGCTGAAGCAGTACCCGGAGTGCGCACGGCTTCTGGCGAAATACCGCATCAATCCAGGCAACGTCAATATCGGCAAAAAGCACGACGATAATTTCCGGACGATGATCGAGGTCGCCGTCGAGCACCGCAAGCCCGTTCGGATCGGCGTCAACTGGGGTTCGCTCGACCAGGCGCTACTGACGAAGCTGATGGACGAGAATTCACTGCTTCCGGACCCCAAAGACGCCGCCGAAGTCACCCGCGAGGCGATTATCATCAGTGCGCTCAACTCGGCCGAGGCCGCCGAGCGATACGGCCTTTCGCATGAGCAGATCATTCTTAGTGCGAAGGTATCGAATGTTCAGGATCTGGTCGCCGTGTATCGAGATTTAGCAGCGCGCTGCGACTATCCCTTGCACCTCGGCCTGACTGAAGCCGGGATGGGGAGCAAGGGGATTGTGGCCTCGGCGGCGGGATTGGCGATCCTGCTCCAAGAGGGTATCGGCGACACGATCCGGGTTTCGCTCACGCCGCAACCCGGCGGAGACCGTACCGAAGAAGTGCGCATCTGCCAGCAGATTCTCCAATCGCTCGACATACGCAGCTTTACCCCCCAGGTGACAGCTTGCCCGGGCTGCGGCCGGACGACGAGCACCTTCTTTCAGGAGATGGCCGAGGAGATCGAGGGCCACCTGCGCACGCAGATGCCGCTTTGGAAAACGAGGTATCCGGGTGTCGAAGAGTTGAAGGTGGCCGTGATGGGATGCGTGGTCAACGGTCCCGGTGAGTCGAAGCACTCCGACATCGGAATTTCCCTGCCGGGTACGGCCGAGGAACCGAAGGCGCCGGTGTATGTCGACGGTCGTATGCTGACGACGCTCAAAGGTAGTGCCATTGTCAGGGAGTTCATCGGCATCGTGGACGACTACGTCGAGAACCGCTTTTCGCAAAAGCCGGTTCCGCCCGCGACGCAACCCGCCACGAAGCTCGCGAAGTAAGATTCGGTGCGTAGTCCGCCGGGTGTGTTGCGACGCTGTTTACAGAGGCCGGATGTTACGGTGGATGGCGTAAAGCGCCAGTTCAAGGCGGTCGGAAACGCCGAGTTTGTCGAAGATGTTATGCAGATGGTTCTTGACCGTCTGCTCGCTGATGAACATCTTCTCGGCGATCTCTTTGTTCTTGAATCCCTGGGCGACACAGGCCACGATTTCCCGCTCGCGGTTGCTCAGCGCGGGCTTTTCGCGTTCCCGCGGACCGCCGCTGTCGCTGGGTGATGCAAACTGCCGCCTGACGGCGGCCGTTGTCCGCGAATCGAGCCAGATTTCGCCTTCATGCACTTTGCGGATGCTCTTGATCAGCAAATCGGTCGCGGTCTGCTTCAGGACGATGCCTGAAGTACCATACTTCATAGCCTGAACGTACTCCCCCTCATCCTCTGATGCGGTTAGTACGATGACCTTTGTTTTGAGCTTATTGGTCTGAATCCGCTGCAGCAACGTTAGGCCGTCGGCACCCGGCATTCTCAGATCGAGCAGCAAGATGTCGGGCGCGTGCTCTTCAAGAATCGGCATCACCTCGGTGCCGTCCTTCGCCTCGGCCACGATCTCAAAATCGCTCTCAAGAGCGAGTAACCGTCTTAAACCGTCCCGGAAGATCGTATGGTCGTCGGCCAGCGCAATCTTGATCATCCCTTCCGACGAGCCGGAATTCGTGGACGCATTGCTTTCTTTCATTTTTTGAGGCATGACCGAAGTCCCGCCAAACCGGGGCTCACTTACACCAACCGTACGGGGTACTGGCTAGACTATGACTATTCTAAAGTCCTATGGGTGACAATCATCAGGGTGATACACCTACACCTTAGGTATATGGCCACCGAGCGCTTCTCAGTTTTAACCCCTAACACCTAGTCCAGCCAGTTACCGCCAGCCGGGGCGCGGCTTTTTAGCGGGGATTTCATCGCACAGCGCCTTGGCATGAACCTCCAAGATCCCGTCGACCTCTGATTCGGTCGCCAACATCAAGTCTTCTCGACACGCTTGCCGCCGGCCGTGAGTGCGGGTACATTAGAGCATTGTGTATAGCGAGCGCCTACTCGAGCACTTTCAGAACCCGCACAATGTCGGCGAGCTCGATGACGCCGACATCCGCGCCGAGGTTTCGAACCCGATCTGCGGAGATATTCTGCGGCTGACGGCGGCGGTTGCCGCCGGGCGCATTGAGCGGATCGCCTATCAGGCGCGCGGCTGCACGGCTTCGATCGCGGCCGGGTCGGCGCTAACGGAGCTGCTGCTGGGCACGACGGCCGAGGAGGCATCGCGGCTGTCGCGCGACGATGTCGAAGAAGCGGTGGGAGGCCTATCCAATGAATCGAAGCACGCGGCTGTTCTCGCCATTGACGGCGTTAAGGCGCTGCTTCGCGGATGGCCGTCTTAGGACTGAATTGATGAAGCGCCACACAATGTCGTCGGCTTATCTAGCCGCGGCTCTGCTCGTTCTGGGGGGTCAGCTATGGGGAGGCCAAGCGCAGCCCTTCGATTCGTGGACCGATCAACAAAAGGAGGAGTTGCTGCTGCACGGCGACATCGGCCAGATGGAAACAGTCAGCGAGGGTGTCACGCTTTCGTCTCGCGCGACCCTCACTTACAAAGGTGTCGAGCACGACGCCCAGATTCAGAGCGTCGAAGTCAGCAAACCGTCGTATCCCACTCCACAGGGCTTTGAGCTCAATTTCCGCGACAGCTACAAGTTCAACATCGCCGCCTACCGCCTAAGCCGTTTGCTGGGGATCGCCATGACACCGGTTTCGGTGGAGCGAACTGTCAAGGGTAAGCCAAGCGCGGTGACCTGGTGGATCGACAACGTGATGATGACCGAGAAGACACGATTCTTGAAGAAACTCAAGCCGCCCGATCACCGCCCCTGGAACCGGCAGATGCACATCGTGCGCGTCTTCGACGAGCTGATCTACAACACGGACCGCAATCTTGGCAACATCGTGATCACCGAAAGGTGGAAGATTTGGATGATCGACCACACGCGCGGTTTCCGTACTCACAAACAACCGCGGCGGCCGCAAAACCTTCTCAAGTGCGACCTGAAACTCCTCGATTCGATGCGAGCGTTGACGCAGGAGCAACTGGATCGCGAGCTGCGTCCTTATATCGGGCGCCTGGAAGTAGCGGCCATTCTCAGCCGCCGCGACGTCATCGTCGAGCTATTCGAGAAGAAGATCAAGGAACAGGGAGAGTCCGCCGTACTCTTCAATTTCCTCTGAAAGCGGCACCGCGACTGCCATTCATGCTGCGTTTTTGGAAAGGCTCACCGATTGGGGAGGGGAGTGTGGGCGTGTTTCCCGGCGCGTTCAATCCGCCCACAGTTGGACACGAGGCGATCGCGGCGTCAGCCCGGGCACAGTTCGGCTTGGAGCAAGTGATGTTTCTCGTGCCCGAAGTCTTTCCGCATAAGAGCTACGAGGGCGCTACGTTTGAAGACCGCATCGCGATGCTGTGCGCGGCCACAGGCCCAGAACGGGCCTATAGCGTCGCGTCGTCGGACGAGGGGTTGTTTATCAACATCGCCCGCCAGGTAAGGGAGCGATACGGGAACGGGGTCGAGATCTGCTTGATTTGCGGACGGGACGCGGCCGAGAGAATCGTCGGATGGGACTACGGCGATGGGACACCTCTGGGGGATCAACTGAAGGAGTTTCGGCTGCTGGTCGCTTCACGCGAGGGCGAATACGCGCCACCGGCCGAGTATGCGAGTCGCATCCAGCGGGTAGAACTTGCAAGCTCGTTCGATGAAGTGTCGTCGACGTCGGTACGCGAGGCTGCTGCGCAAGGTAGCGTCTGGCACCGCTGGGTGAGCGGACCTGTGGCGGCGGAAATCGATCGGCGCGGACTGTATCAAGCCGACGAATAGATCAACGTCGGCGCCGCGGCAGAGGTACGCCGTCGGGGCCGAGCGGAACGCCGGGTTGTTGCCCGCCGGGAGTGGCGCCCTGTTGCGGGATGAAGCTGGGTAGTGAACCGGGAATTGGGACGCCCGGTTGAGGAGGCTGTTGGCCGGATCCCTGTTGCGGAATCGGTTGTGGGGCGGCAGCGGGGTACCCGGGCGGGTAAGCTCCACTGGCAGGCGTGTCAGGCATACCTTCGAGAGTGCCGGACGGTCCCACACCCGGTTGTCCAGCGGGAAGAGCGCCAACCGGTCCCGCCATTCCGCCGCCCGCTGCCATGCCGCCTCCGGGGCCGGCGGCCGCGCCACCGAAGCGGTCGTCCTTACGATAGTCGTAAACGAATTCCCATTCGTTGTACCACTGGTGGCCCTCGTAAACCTTGACGCCCATTTCTTCCTTCTTGGTCGCGATACCGGCAATGCCGCCCTTGAACGCCGAACCGGATCCGGTATCACGGCGGTTATTCTGGACACCGGCCAAGCCTCCGGGGCGAGGCGAGGTGAGAATGCCACGAATGACGTCAGCCGCCTGCCCGCCGGCACCTTGACTCCCCGCGCCTTGGCCGAATGAACCACCTTGGTTGAATCCGCCGGTGCCCTGTCCCCTCGGGTTCGTGATACCGCCAATGCCAGCCGGAGCGCCGCCGATCTGGTTCGGCCCTCCGCGGTTTTGATTGCGCTGGTTGCCGGCTTGCGAACCCGGGTAGCCCGGCTGGATCTGATTCGGCACTTGGCCAGGAAGCATCCGTGAGGTGCCGGGGTACTGCCCTTGCTGGTTCTGGTTGGAATTCTGGCCTGGCGTGTCTTGCGGCGGAATGGGATTGCCGTTCTCGTCGAGTTGTTGCTGGGTGTTGGCGTCGGGCGCGGTTTGGCCGGGGATCCAGCCGGGTTGTTGGTCTTGTCCTAGTACCTCGGGGGCGGCTGATTCGCGAACATTGCGGGCGCGGTCCGCGCCCCGGAAGGTGCCGTCAGGCAGCGCGTAGGGGGTCTGCGCGTAGGGAGTTTGATGGGTTCCGACATAGGCCTGCAGAGGGTTCGACGCTCCCATGGCAGAGCCGCCGCGCGCGCCTCCGCCAGCCGCGCCAGACATGCCCTCTTCTTCAGGGTCTTCGAGATCGTGAATGAGGGAGTCTTTGAATCGCCCGTCGCTGCCCATGTGGATAAAGCGCCACTCTTCGTCCTTGTTCAACGGATCTTTGTAGACCTGGCGCAGATAGCGAACGCCGTTGGTTTCCTCGAGATCGTCGATCTCAGACGGATATTTCTTGTTGGCGCGAAAATAGAGTTCGATGGCGCGCTTGTACTGCTTGCCGCGGTAGATCAAGCGCTCTTCGCGGAGCCGTTGGGCCTGCATCGCGGCGCGCGGCAGCGTGACGGCCAGGCTGATGGCGATCGCCGCAGCCAGGAAAAGAACGGTGATGAGCACGAAGCCGCCCTCACGGCCGCGGGCGGATCGCGGCGGCGCATTAGCCTGTGGCTTGGTCATGGTTCCAGCAAGCGGGCGTGACATGTCGGGCCTGGTCTTACGCCGGTCCTTCCTGCAGTTTCAACTCCTGCTGGTCTGCAAACTGCATGTCTTCGACGACGATCGAGTTCAGTCCTATACGAATGATTTTATAACGTTTCTTGAAAACATCGCCTTCGGCTCCGATCAAGACGTCCTCGCCATCGAGCAGAAAGGCGCGCTTATTCGGGCTGCCGGCCGCACTGGCGAATCCGTAGTATTTGAAGCTGATGGGCGGTGCCTTGCTGCCGGATTTCGGGGCCGCGGCAGCCGGTTTTGGATTCTTCGGGGCCGCTTGAGCCGCTACTAATCTCCTCTGAGCCTCGGCTACTTTGTCAGGGTCGGGCGGAGCGACCACCGGCTTCTTGCGTTCGCCGAAACGAAACAAGTCCCTCTCGACGCCGCTGAACTCGACGGACTTGACGCGAGTCCACAGGTCAGTGCGGAGAGTGGGATCGACAATCATCGGGTCGAGGGGCTCATCATCAGCCCCGGTTCCGAAGACGGGGCGGAAGTTGCCGCCACGGCTGAGCGTGCGCCCGGAAGGCGCCGCCTTCTTGGGCTGAGTCCGGGTTGCGCGTTGCGCCTGTGCAAGTTGTGGCGCCGGACGCGGAGCCGGGGGCGTGGGGGGGCCGCTGAACAGCTGCGTGTAGACAGTGTAGAGCGCAATCATCGACACGACAGCCAACAGGATGATTTTATTCTTCTCAGCGCCGATCTTCATAAGCCCCGCACAAATGTATCGATCTTCATCGTAATCTGCAGATCATTGGTTTCCGAACGCGGCGTTGCTCCAAGGCTTCCAATAATGAGGAACTCTTCGGAGCGGTCGAGCCGGTTGAGGAGCTTAACCAGTTGCTCGTAGCCGCCGTGGAAACTAGCCGTGACGGTAATCGCCCCGTACTCGTCGGCTCCCTCGATCGGGTCGGAGCCGTAGTTCCTCTCGCGCGACTCCAGGCCGGCCTCATCCGCCGCGGCGTTGAGTTCTTTGACGAGACGCGAGAACGTGTGCTTGCGGGCGAGGGTGAGTTGCTCGACGAGTTCGTCGCCTTCGAGACGCGCTTTCTCGACTTTCTCCGAAACCGCCCGCAGCCCTTCCATCTGCTGCCGCTTTTGCTGACGCTGGTCGCGCAGCGTGCGCACGAGAATCTGTTGCTCTTGAGCGCGCGCACCGAGGGGCCGGACGGCGAAGATGTAGAAGGCCGCATCAAAGGCCAGCAGCACGCCCAATACGATGAGCATGTGCCGACGCTCGATGCGCCGCCACCAGGGCAGGGCCGGTTTCGGCTTCAGTGTCTCAGTCGCCTGATTCGTCATTTCGGAACTGTTGGTCATAACGTACCGAGAGTAGGTACTTGAATACCGGGTCCTGTTCAGTTGGCGGGGTCTCTCCCCGCAACTGAGGCTCGTCGAAAATGTCTGATTCCTCCAGGGCGAAAATCAACTCGTCGAAGTCTTGGCGTGTTTCGGCTCCAACGGTCATGTCGAGAAACACCCTGTTGTCGGGTGTAACCTGGGGCCGTAGTTGCTCAACGCGCACGCGAGGCGGAAAGATTTCCTCAAGGTCGGCGAAAGTCCGGGTCCATGAGATCCCCTTGCGGTGCAGCAGCTGGTTGAGGAAGAGAGAGCGGTCGAGCACTTGCTCGTTTTCGGGCAGGCCGAGTTTGCGTTTCAGCTCGGCTTCCTCGGCTTGGAGGGCGCGCAATTCACCTCGGAGCCGGACCTCACGCTGCACGAATTCCGGCGGTAGTTCGTGGTTACGCACATAGAAAGCGACAAGCAGCGCGGCGACCCCGAACAGCATCAGGGCGGCGGCGCCGGTCGAGACCCAGAACAGCCGCCGCTGACCGAAGGGATGAGTTGCGAGATTGAGTTCGAGATGCAAGGTGCTTCCTATTTGGGCTTCCTAATTCTGTTTCCTATTTGACACTTTCCTAGTTCACGCTCAGGAAGCCCCAGATACCGGCTTCGCGGCTGTCAACCGGGCCTTCGATGGACCGCAGCGGTTCAACGTCACATCCAGTGTCGACGGGCAGTGACTCAAAACCGCACAAAACAAGCTTCGAAACGGGTGACCCAAAATGATCCTCAATGAAGACCAGGGTCGGGAAGATGTCGCGGGCGGATTCGCTCCAGTCGTCTTCGGAAGACGCGGAGGTGGTGAGTTCGAGTGACCGCACCATGCGAACCATTCCACCCTCAACCGCGGCCATCGTGAGTTCTTCGCCCGTTTTTTTTGCGAACAGCGTCATCGAGCCTTCCGGCAGCAGGTTGAGCGCAACGCAGGTGGAGAGCGAGACGTAGCCCGGCCACAATCCGCGGCGTTCGAACGGTGCTTCGTACTGCCGGATGATCTCGGCGGGCGTGGCCGCGACGAGCGCCACGAGTCCGTTGGGCGAGGGCCAGGTGCGATAGATGATCCGTGCTTCTTCCACGTCAAACGGGACCGTTTTCTTGAGACGGAAACGGATAAGTTTCAGGCGCTCGTTGGCATCCCCGGGCAAGCTGTCGAAGTCGATCACGGTCAGGCGCGAACAGTTATCCGGCAGGATGAGAGCGACATCGGGACGGCGCAGGTCACCCAGTTGATCGAGAAGCCCGCCGATCGCCTCGTCGAACGCCGATGCATCTTGAACATTGGAGCGGTTAGGCGAGGGATCCAGCAGACCCGGCGAAAAGTCGACCCGGGCGCGGGCCGCAATTGCGGCGGTTTTCGGGTCGCGTCTTACAGCCGATACTCCCATGCCACTGATCTCAACGATCAGCGGGGGCGGCGGGTCTTGCACGAGATATTTGAGGCGGCGCAGCATAACGGTCTGTCCTACTCGATGAATGTCACCTTGTTGATTTCGCGTAGTGTCGTGATGCCGGCGCGAACGCGTTCCACGGCGGATTCACGCAGCGTGGTCATGCCTTCCTCACGGGCGGCGCGGGCGATCTCCGACGACGGCTTGCGATCGAGAATCAACTCGCGAATGTGGTCGGTCAGATCCAACAGCTCATGAATCGCGGTTCGTCCCCGGTAGCCGGTGCCGGCGCACTCGATGCAGCCGGGGCCTTCGGCGAAGTCGAAGTCAGCCCACTCCCGCAGGTCAAGCCGTGACTCTTCGATGAGGGACGCGGGATAGCGGACGTGGGTCTTACAGTGCTCACAGATGACGCGCACCAGCCGTTGCGCCAAGATGCAGTTGAGGGCGGAGACAAAGTTGTAGGCTTCGACACCCATATTGAGAAAGCGTCCCAGCACGTCAACGACATTATTGGCGTGGACCGTGGTAAAGACGAGGTGGCCGGTCAGGGCCGACTGGATCGCGATCTGCGCCGTGTCGGCGTCGCGAATCTCACCGACCATGATCTTGTCGGGGTCGTGGCGCAGGATGGAGCGCAGGCCGCGGGCGAACGTCAGGCCCTTCTTCTCGTTGACGGGGATCTGCGTGATGCCCTTGATCTGATATTCGACCGGATCCTCGATGGTGATGATCTTATCCTCGTCAGTCTTGATCTCACTCAGTGCGGCGTAGAGCGTCGTCGTCTTGCCGCTGCCGGTGGGTCCGGTAACGAGCACCATGCCGTAGGGCTCCTGCACGTAGCGCCTGAACATTTTCAAATCGCGTTCGGAGAATCCGACGACATCGAGCGAGAGTTGATGGAATTTTTCGCTCATCGACTCTTTGTCGAGAACACGCAACACGGCGTCTTCACCGTGGACGGTGGGCATGATCGAGACGCGGAAGTCGATCTGGCGGCCCTTGTATCGCACGCGGAAGCGGCCGTCTTGCGGGACGCGTCGCTCGGCGATGTCGAGTTCGGACATAACCTTGATGCGCGAGATGATGGTCTGATCCCAATCCTTCGAAATGGGCGGCATGGCGTAGTGCAACACGCCGTCGATGCGGTACTTGATGGCGACCTCGTCGGTGCGCGTCTCAACGTGGATATCACTGGCGCGGCGTTCGAGGGCGTTGAAAATCGTGGTGTCGACGAGCCGAATGACGGGGTTGATGTCGTTGTCGCCGGTGAGTTTCTCGATCGAGATCGTTTCGTCGCCGGCATCGTCGTCGCGGATGACGTCGAGGACGAAGCCCTCGGTGACTTCCTCGAGGACGCGCTGGGACTGGTCGGTCTTCTTGAGCAGGTCGTTAATTTGTGAAAGCGTGGCGACCTGGATGCGTATCCTCTTGTCGAGCAGCAGCGAGATCTCGTCGAGTTGGGGCAGTTGGCTGGGGTCGGCGATGGCGATATCGAGAACGCCGTCTTCTTCCCTGACCGGCACGAAATTGTACCGGAACATCAACTCGACAGGGATCGAACGGAACAGGTCGGCATCGATCGAACCACGACTGACGTCGATGAAGTCGTAGTGGTAACGGGCGGCGAGGGCACGTGCTTGCTCCTCTTCCTCAAGGGGGTCGACCCGAACCGGCTGTTGCTGAGCTGCCATTTCTGTCTATCTACAGTGTCTCCGCCAGACTGAAAATCGGCAAATAGAGTGAAATCAGTACAAAGGCGACAAAGATACCCATGAAGATCATGATGGCGGGCTCGACGAGCGACAGGGCCGCGGTCATCATGGTATTGACGTCATCGTCGAAGAACTCCGCGACGGAATGGAGCATGTCGGGCAGCGAGCCGGTCGATTCCCCGACGTTGACCATTTCGACCGCCAGCGACGGAAAGATTCCCGAGGCAGCCATACCGTGGGAGAGAGGCCGGCCTTCCCGCACCATGTCCCGCGCCGTGGCGACGGAGTCTCGCAAGAGCCGCGAGCCGAGCGATTTCCCCGTAGTCTCGAGAGCCTGGAGCAGTGGAATACCACCCTGAAGCAGGGTTCCCAGAAGGCGCGACAGTTGCGAGACCTGATACTTGATCCAGATCTGGCCGAAAAGAGGGACCCTCAGCTTGACGCGGTCGATCGAGTCTCGCACGCTTTCCGACCGTCCCCACCACCCGAGCGCACCGCCAATCGCCAACGCACCAAGCACGATGAGCCCCAGATTTTCGCTGATCGCGACGCTGATGGCGACGAGCAACTGTGTCATGTAAGGCAGTTGCGCGTCCATACTTTCATACAGTGACGCGAATTCCGGCACGACATAGGTAACGAGAAACAACACCAATGTAAATACGAGGGTGATCAGCACAGCCGGATAGATGAGCGAAACGATAATCTTCTTGCGGATAGCGAGCGCCACTTTCTGGTACATGACGTAGCGCTCGATCACCTCGGGCAGGCTGCCGCTTTTCTCACCGGCCATCACGGACGTGGTGTAGATGGGCGGAAAGATACCTTCCGTCTGAAAGGCCTCCGATAGCGGCATGCCCGTCTTGACATTGGTGTGAACAGCCTGCAGGTGCGTCCGCAGGTGGCGGTGCTTGATATTGCCGACGAGCAATTCGAGGGCCTTCAAGATGGGGAGTCCGGCACGCGTCAGAGTCACGAACTGCTGATTAAAGATCAGGAACTGCTCAAGATTCAGTTTGTGGCGGGAGCGTTTGACCCTTTGGATTCTGAGCTCCGCCATCGAAAGCCGCGGTTTAACGGAGTAGATCAGGAAGCCTTGATCGGCGAGACGACGCCTGATCTCCTCTTCCGACTTGGCGGACTCGACTTCCTGATGCACCCGTCCCTGGGGGTCGGCGTACTTGCAGACGTACTGGCTCACCGCGCTGCTCCCGTGGACGGTGGATCGAGCACTTCGACTCCGGGAGGCGCTTCGAAGACAAAGAGGCTCTCGTCGAGTCTCACATTGCGCTCTTCGTCCGCGAAGGCGAAGGTGGTGGTGTAGGTACCGTCGCGCCCGATAACCCGCAGACGCTTGAGGTCGAGGGTTTCGGGGTCGTAGCTGAATTCGACGCGCTCGTACGGGTCTTTGCCGCGGCGGCCGTCGCCGACGATGGTCTTTACTCCATCGATGGATTCAAACCGCAGGTCGCGGAACTGCCGGCGGAAGTTGAGGCGTCCCAGCAAGAACGAGAGTGGAGCGCGGAGGTCTCCAGTATCGTCAAGCCGCACGGGCCGGACTTGGTTCGCGCGGGGGTTATACATGTGCAGCAGATCGCCGTCGCCAACCAGCAGCTTGCCCTCCGGCTCGCGGTAGTCCCAACGCATCTTCTGGGGTCGGAGCAGGGAGAGAGTCCCGCGCTCATGCAGGCGGGGCCGGCCGGGGTATTCCACCGTTTGGGAGAACTCCACGCGCATTGTGCCAAGGCTGTTGTAGTGCCGCTCGATGCCGGAAAGCACTTCGCCGAGTTTCGGCTCCGCGCACGCCGGCAACGAGAACCAGCAGACCAGACACACAAGTACGCACCATCGACTCACGTAGATATGACGCACCAGGACCAACGGGCGTTCAGGAAAGTTTTTGACCCACCCACAAGCTCGGCGAACGCTTGCTCTTGAAGACGGTACTACGAGGCGCGGGTTGAGCGGCTCGCGACAGCGGGCTTCTTCTCCGAGCGCATCATCTTCTTAAGTGTGTCGCCGGTAGTGAGCCGTTTGATCTGATCGGTGATGCAGACCGAGATGATAGGCTGCCTCGAATTCTTGAGGATGTCGATGATGTTCTTGTGGTTGTCTTCGAGGTATAGGTTCTTGCCATCGGTGAGCAAGTGGACCTCGTTGCCGTTCTGTGCGGCCTCAAAGAGCCCCCTGCCGAGTTCCTTTTGCAAGAAGCGCAGGACTTTGCGGATCCTTTGCAGAGAGATGCCCTTGCGCCGCAGTTCCGTGATGAGGCCGATTTCAATAACCTCATGAAACTGATAGATGCGCTTGTGGCCCTGCTGAACAGGGCTTACGACCCCTTGTTCATCCCACCATTGGAGTTGCCGGAGACTGACTCCAGTAATCTCCGAAACCTCCACACTGCTGAATGCCTCAGTGCGGCTTGCGGATTTTGGCGAACGGGGTTTCTTAGACTTGAGCATGGAGGCCGACCGTCCCACGTTACTGCGAAGAACAGCTTCAGTATCGCGAGACTTTGCAATTGTACGACAACTTGATTCGCAGTGGGTAGTCGAAATCTTAATAGCTTGCAAACAAATCACTTAGCCGCCGCCAACAAACTCGACGATCTCAAGCGATGAGCCTGCGTGGATGACGGTGGACTCCCGGCGGCCTTGCCGGACGATCTCGCGATTGAGTTCGACCGCAACCTTGTCAGGGGGCAATTCGAGACGGTCGAGCAGCTCTGAAACCGTCGTTCCGGCCGGCGCGTCTTGGGGCTCTCCATTCAGCAGGAAGCTAACTCGGTCGTGTAGGACTGCTTTCTCGCTGGTCATCGGGCTTTCCTCCGCGCCCTGATTATAGTGCAGGTGTCATATACCGAAGGAGCAGCCGGTGGCACACCCACCGAGACGTGGGTGGAGAATGGCCATTCCGGTAAAGAAGGCGTGTTCGCCCTTGCGAAGATCGCTTGATGGGGCCGTGAACCGTCTCCGTCATGCGTCGCTGCAACGCGCTAAGATGGGAAGTGTGGCTTCGACGGGCGGGCTCCCTTCGCTTGATTTACTGGGAACGAAAGGCGTCACAGCGGCTCTTAAGGTCGAGTGGGGCGGGTGTCTGGCGGGAAGAAACCGCATCCCTTTCCTGGCGGTTGCAAGCTAAGAAATGACTTCCCTAAGCGTCGAGGCGCCGTGTCCCGGCAGATCCGAAACCAGTGTTTGCATGGCCTGCGGTGTACATCAAGCCGATATGTAAGGAATAGGCGAAGAACGGCTCCGGACAGAGGCCCCTCCACATCTCGCCCAATAAGGGAGAAAGTGGTCCGGGGCGGGGTTCGAAGCAGGATTCAGCCGTAGCGATTCGATGGGGCTTCACAGCAATAGCAAGGGCTTAGACCTGCCCATGGCGGGTGCGCCCGAACAGGTCATTGAAGGGGCTTCGCAGCCGCGCCATGTAGCGGTTCTGGCCGATGACTACATCGGCATGAAACCTACGATGCACGTCAGCGTGGGGGATGATGTTCGCCGCGGGCAGCTCCTTTTCGAAGACAAGAAGACGTCCGGAGTGCGTTACACCGCGCCGGCGTCAGGCAAAGTTGCGGCGGTCAACCGCGGCGCGCGCCGCGCCTTGCAGTCAGTGGTGATTCAGCTGGATCAAGCTGAACTGGCGGGCGGCGGCGACAGCGTCGAATTCAGTTCGTTTGAGCGACAGTCTCCCGGCGCTTTGAGCCGCGATCAGGTGACGAACCTCCTGCTCGAGTCAGGACTTTGGACCGCGTTGCGGGCTCGGCCGTTTGACCGGGTCGCCAATCCACAGAAACCTCCGCACTCGATATTCGTGACAGCGATGGACACGAATCCGCTGGCGCCTTCCGTCGAAAAGGTGCTGGAGGGTAAGCAAGAGGATTTCGAGCGGGGACTGCGGACCGTGGGCCGTTTGACCGAAGGCCCTGTGTTCGTTTGTAAGAGCGCCAGCAGCACGTTGAAGGTTCCTTCGGACGGACCGATCCGGGAAGAAACGTTCAAGGGGCCTCATCCTTCAGGAACGGTGGGATTCCACATCCATACCCTCGATCCGGTTGACCGCAACAAAATCGTTTGGCACGTAGGCTACCAGGATGTGGTTGCCATCGGCAGACTGTTCGCGACTGGCCGTCTCGACGTAGAACGTATCGTTGCGCTGGCAGGGCCTTCGGTGCGGCGTCCGCGGTTGCTGCGCACCCGTCTGGGCGTGTCTACGGCTGATTTGACCGCTCGTGAACTGGTCGATGGGGAGTTGCGCATCATCTCGGGTTCGGTGCTTTCCGGACGTACCGCAGGGGACGCTATCTTCGGATACCTGGGCCGCTATCACAACCAAGTCTGCGTTCTGCGCGAAGGACGTGAGCGGGAGTTCCTGGGTTGGCTGGCCCCGGGCGCTAGTAAGTACTCGACCGTGAATACGTTCCTGTCAAAGTTGATACCGGGGAAGAAGTTCGCATTCTCGACGGCACGCAACGGATCTGACAGAGCGATCGTTCCCATCGGTATGTATGAGCGAGTGATGCCGCTGGACATTTTGCCGACCTTCCTGCTGCGTTCCCTGGCTGTCGGGGACATGGAGAAGTGCGAGGAACTCGGCTGCTTGGAACTTTCTGAAGAAGACCTGGCGCTATGTTCCTTCGTGTGCCCAGGCAAGATCGAGTACGGTCCGTTGCTGCGGAATGTGCTCACGAGTATCGAGAAGGAAGGCTGATGCAGTTCCTGCGATCCATCTTCGACGCGCAAGCCCGGCACTTCAAGAAGGGCGGCAAACTCGAGTCCGCTTATCCGGTCTACGAGATGGTGGACACGTTCATGTTCACTCCGGGAACGGTGACCAAGGGCGCATCGCATGTGCGCGACGGCCTGGACCTCAAGCGCATGATGATGACGGTGGTCGTCGCCCTGATTCCGTGCGTCTTCATGGCGATGTACAACACCGGATACCAGGCGCATCTGGCGATTTCGCAGGGAGCGCTGCCCCTGGATACTTGGCAGACAGGCGTGGCGCAATGGCTAGGCTATGGAGCTTGGGACCCGGCTGACATGCTGGCCTGCGTTGTCCATGGCGCGCTCTACTACCTGCCGGTTCTCATGGTGACGTTTGGGGTAGGCGGCGGCTGCGAGGCACTGTTTTCCATCGTACGCCGGCATGAGATCAATGAAGGTTTTCTCGTTACCGGGATGCTCTTCCCGCTAATCCTGCCGCCGACGATCCCGCTGTGGCAAGTCGCGATGGGGATCACGTTCGGCGTCATTATCGGCAAGGAGATTTTCGGCGGGACAGGGATGAATATTCTGAATCCCGCGCTGACCGCCCGCGCGTTCCTGTTCTTCGCCTACCCGGCGCAGATTTCCGGCACCAAGGTGTGGACGGCTGTCAATAGATCGGTGGACGGCGTAGGCGGTGCCACTTGGCAGGCCGCCAGCGGCGCGGTGGACGGCGTCAGCGGCGCCACTTGGCTGGCCGGGGCCGCCGTTGCCGGAAAGGCGGCGTTGACGGAAGGTGCCGATTGGTGGGACGCATTTTGGGGCCTGATCCCCGGCTCGATGGGTGAAACATCCACCGCCGCTTGCATCTTCGGGGCCGTGGTATTGATCGTCTCGCGTGTCGGCTCATGGCGCATCATGCTGGGCGTCGTGGGGGGCTCGTATGCGACCACGTTGCTGTTGAATGCCGTCGGGTCGGAAACAAATCTATTGTTCAACGTGCCGTTTGGGTGGCACTTCGTGCTCGGGGGATGGGCCTTCGGCGCCGTGTTCATGGCTACGGACCCTGTTTCGGCGGCGCACTCGGAAACGGGCCGTTACATCTATGGCTTCCTGATCGGGATGCTGGCGATTTTGATCCGGGTCGTGAATCCAGCTTACCCGGAGGGCATGATGCTCGCGATCCTGTTCATGAACCTGTTCGCGGCTTTGATTGACCACTTCGTTGTGCAGGCGAATGTCAAACGGCGGAGGGCACGTTATGCAGCATAGCGTCCGCTATACGATTCTCTTCGCAGCCCTAGTGTGCGTCGTTTGCGCCATTTTGGTCTCAACCGCCGCCGTGTCGTTGTCGGACCTCCAAGACGCCAACGCGACACTCGATAAGCGCAAGAACATGCTATCGGCGGCAGGGTTGATTGAGGCAGGTCAGCCAGTCTCAGCCCAGCAAGTGGAAGAGATTTTCAAGAACATTAAGACGGTGGCTGTTGATCTGGAGAGCGGCAAGGAAAACACCGATATCGATCCGGCAAACTACGATCAACAAAAGGCCCAGAAAGATCCTGAGATGAGCCGCGAGATTCCACCCAATCCTTCGGTAATCAAGAGACTGCCGACGTATGCGGTCGTCTATCACGTGCTCGACGACCAGGGGCAGGTCAAGATGATCGTGCTGCCGATTGAGGGCTACGGTTTATGGGGGACGCTCTACGGCTTCCTGGCGCTCGACGCCGATACGAAGACCATTCGCGGACTCACCTACTACCAGCACAAAGAGACACCCGGCCTGGGAGGCGAGGTCGATAACCCGAGCTGGAAAGCCCTGTGGCCGGGCCGCGTGGCTTTCGACGAGAACTGGGAACCGGCCATCAAGGTCATCAAGGGCAAAGTGGGCCCGCCGTCCGAGGCGCCGCACCAGGTGGATGGCCTCTCGGGAGCCACGATTACGAGCCGTGGCGTGACGAACATGCTGGACTTTTGGCTTGGTGAAAACGGCTTCGGTCCGTATCTTGAGAACTTCCGTAAGAGTCGCTAGCTACGATAAGGAATAGAGAGTGATCCATGGCAAGCCCCGCTAATAAAGCGTTTCTTGATCCGCTGCTGGAAAACAATCCGATCGCACTGCAAGTGCTCGGCATTTGCTCGGCGCTGGCGGTCACGACGAAGCTCGAGACGTCCATCGTAATGTGCGCCGCGGTCGTTTTCGTCCTGACGCTCTCGAACTTCTCGATCAGCTTGATCCGGGATCAGATCCCGAGTTCGATCCGTATCATTGTGCAGTTGACCATTATCGCCTCGCTCGTCATCGTGGCGGATCAGCTCCTGAAAGCGTATCTGTTTGAAATCAGCAAACAGCTTTCCGTTTTCGTCGGGTTGATCATCACCAACTGCATCATCATGGGCCGGGCCGAAGCGTTCGCGATGCAAAACGGGCCGGCGCTAAGCGTGGCCGACGGCTTGGGTAACGGGTTTGGCTACAGTCTGGTCTTGATTGTGACAGGCACGATCCGGGAACTGTTCGGGGCCGGGAAGCTGATGGGCTACAGCGTATTGCCGCTTGTGACCGAGGGTGGTTGGTACAACCCGAACGGCATCATGCTGACGTCGGCGGGCGCGTTCTTCATTATCGGTTTCTTGATATGGGGCCTGCGTACCTGGAAGCCGAATCAGATCGAGGAGGAGGGCTGAAATGTTGGAGCATTATCTTTCTCTTGCGGTCAAAGCCATCTTCGTGGAGAACATGGCGCTCGCGTTCTTCCTCGGGATGTGTTCTTTCTTGGCGGTATCGAAGAAAGTGAACACGGCGATCGGATTGGGCGGCGCGGTGATTTTCGTGCTCACCATCACGGTGCCAATGAACAATCTGCTGCGTCACTATCTACTGCAAGATGGAGCCCTGGCCTGGGTCGATCCAAGACTGGCGCAATACGATCTCTCATTTCTCGGATTCCTCTGCTATATCGGAACCATTGCCGCCGTCACTCAGATCGTTGAAATGGGCCTTGATCGCTATGTGCCGGTGCTCTACAACGCGCTCGGAATCTTCCTGCCTCTGATCGCCGTGAACTGCGCCATCCTCGGCGCTTCGCTCTTCATGGTCGAGCGCGACTACACGCTGGCCGAGAGCACGGTGTTCGGACTCGGTTCCGGCATTGGGTGGGCGCTTGCGATCGTGGCGCTGGCTTCGATCCGCGAACGGATGCACTATAGCAACGTCCCTCCCGGCCTGCGAGGGCTGGGGATGACGTTTATCGTTACTGGATTGATGGCGATCGGATTCATGGCCTTCGCGGGAGTGCAGCTCTAAGCCATGACTATCCTGCTCGGCGTCTTCATGTTTACCGCCGTCATCTTGACGCTCGTGGCGGTGTTGATGATTGCTCGCAACAAGCTGGTCGCTGCCGGCGAAGTCAACATCATCATCAACGATGACGAGTCGAAAGTACTCAGGGTGCCCGCCGGCGGCAGTCTGCTCAACGCCCTCGCGAACAATAAGATCTTCATCCCGTCCGCGTGTGGCGGGAAAGGGACTTGCGGCGTCTGCAGAGTCGAGGTCGACGAAGGCGGCGGCGCGATGTTGCCTACCGAAACGAGCCATATCACGCGCGGTGAAGCACGCGAGGGATGCCGTTTATCCTGCCAGGTCAAGGTCAAACAGGATCTCAAGATTCATGTCCCATCTGAAATCTTCAGCGTGAAGCAGTGGCGTTGCAAGGTACGCTCGAACAAGAATGTCGCGACCTTCATCAAGGAACTGATCTTGGAACTCCCGCCGGGCGAAGCTGTTCCGTTCAAGGCCGGCGGCTACATCCAGATCACTTGCCCGCCCTACACGACGCTTTACCGCGATTTCGAGGTGGAAGAGCAGTTTCGTCCCGACTGGGATAAGTACCATATTTGGGAACTGACCGCCGGAACCGATGAGGCCATTGACCGGGCCTATTCGATGGCCAACTACCCGGACGAAACGAGCATTATTATGCTCAATGTCCGGGTTGCCACCCCGCCGCCGCGCGCGCCTAAGGGGACGCCGCCGGGTGTGATGTCGTCCTACATTTTCAGCTTGAAACCGGGCGACGAGGTGACCATCTCAGGGCCATTCGGCGAATTTTTCGCGAAGGACACAGAGGCGGAGATGGTGTATATCGGCGGCGGAGCAGGCATGGCCCCGATGCGCTCGCATATCTTCGATCAGTTCGGGCGTCTGCGCACCAAGCGGAAGGTTTCGTTCTGGTATGGTGCCCGCAGCCTGCGTGAGGCGTTCTACATCGATCACTTCGACAAGATCGCCGCGGAGAATCCGAATTTTGAGTGGCACTTGGCCCTGTCTGAGCCCCTCCCGGAGGAGAACTGGACGGGCAATACCGGGTTCATCCACCAAGTCCTCTACGACCACTACCTCAAAGACCACGCGGCGCCCGAGGACATCGAATATTACATGTGCGGGCCGCCGCCGATGATGTCCGCGTGCTTCAAGATGCTCGACGACCTGGGCGTCGAGGCCGAAAACATCTTGTCTGACGACTTCGGAGGCTAGCTATTCCAGCCTTGTCGACCTGGACAGCTTGCGCCGTCTGCGTTTGGAGCGCACTTGCTGTATCTTGTTCGGTTCCTTCCCCCGCCCCACCAGCGGAGTTTCTTTTTCAAGGACCGACGATGGGAACGGCTTACCACGTCAAGGTGGTTGCCCCGCGTCTCTCCGACACTGAGCAGGACGAACTCGCGCGGATCATAACCGACGAACTGGAGAACGTCAACAGTAAGATGTCGACCTACCAGGACGACTCGGAACTGTCGCGTTTCAATCGCTCACCCGCAACGACCGCGTTCGCGCTGTCGAGAGAGACGCTCGATGTTTTCGCCGAATCCGCCCGCATCAGTGAATTCACGGGCGGGGCGTTCGACATCACAGTCGGCCCGCTCGTCGACGTCTGGGGCTTCGGGCCTTCCAATCCAGAACGAATCCCGACAGAAGACGAGCTTATGGTGCTTCGCGCGTCCGTCGGCTGGCGGAACGTAGTCGTTGACCCCGCGGCCGGAGCGATCCACAAAACACACGCTGATACGCGCTGCGACCTCTCGGCGATTGCCAAGGGCTACGCCGTCGATCGCGTCTCGGAAGCTCTCACGAAACTGGGCCGGCAAAACCACATGGTCGAAGTCGGCGGCGAAGTGCGAACAGCCGGACGTAACGCCGCGGGCGAGCCATGGCGAATCGCGGTGGAAAAGCCCGTCGCGGGCAGCGCGGCGACGGAGCGGATCGTCCCGCTCAGTGACAGAGCCATGGCGACGTCAGGGGACTACCGCAACTTTATCGAACGAGATGGCACCCGCTATTCACACACAATCGACCCCCGCACAGGGCGGCCGGTAATGCACCGGCTGGCGTCGGTGAGCGTGCTTCACAAATCGTGCATGACGGCCGACGCCCTTGCAACGGCGCTGATGGTGATGGGCGAGGAGGAAGCTCTCACGTTCGCCAGCGATCATGAGCTGGCGGTATTGCTGCTAATTCGCGGAGATGACGGGGAGTTCACGGAAGCGGCGACACCCGCCTTTGCCGACTTGTCTATACAGTAGGCGGGCTTGAATCGGGCTGCTCTTCTTGCCATACTCTGGCTACATGAAACGCGCCTTGTTCGTTCTCGTCCTACTTTGGGGCGTCGCCGCCGTTGCAGCCGAACCGCCCTTTTATCCCGACAAGTTTGACTTGCTCTATTACCTCGACCCCGCGGGCAAGCGCCAAGCGGTGCGCAATGAGCATGACTGGGAAAAGCGCCGCCAACACATCCTGGAAAACATGCAGCTCGTGATGGGGCCCGTGCCAGACGATCCTAAACCGCCGCTCGATGTGAAGCTGATCCGCGAGGACGATTTTGGCGACATCATCCGCCGCAAGATCAGCTATCAGGCCAAGAAGGGCGACCGCGTCAACGCCTACCTATTCATCCCGAAGAATCGAAAAGGGCGAATGCCGGCAATGGTCGTGCCGCATCCGACATCGGTGAAGTTCGGCAAAGGGATCGTCGCCGGAGTCGGCGGTCGCCCGCGGCGGGCCTCGGCGCTGGAACTGGCCGAGCGAGGCTACGTCACAATTGCGCCCGATTACCCCTACATGGGCGAGCCCCAAACGAGCCCGTACGATTTGGGCTATGTCAGCACCACGATGAAGGGGATCCACAACCATATGCGCGCTGTCGATCTGCTGCAGTCGATGGACGAGGTTGACCCCGAACGAATCGGCGCCATCGGCCACTCACTCGGGGGACACAACTCTCTTTTTCTGACCGCGTTCGACGAGCGCATCAAAGTTGTGGTTACGAGCTGCGGCTTCAATGCGTTCGCGCAATACATGGGGGGCGATTTGTGGGGCTGGGGCCAGGACAAATATATGCCGCGGGTCGCTGATGTTTATGGCAAAGATCCCGAGAAGATGCCGTTCGACTTCAGCGAGATCCTCGGAGCGATCGCGCCACGGCCTGTGTTCATCAACGCGCCGATCAACGACTCGAATTTCGAAGTCTCCGGCGTGAGGAGGTGTGTTGACGCGGCGTCGCCCGTTTATGCGAAGATCTTCAGCGTTCGCGATCGGTTGGTAGCGCACTATCCGGTGGCCGAACACGACTTCCCGGATGAAACGCGTTTTAAGGCTTTTCTGTTCCTTGATTCGTGGTTGAAGGGCCGAGGAGCACCGGCTCGGTGAAGCTGGCGTCGCGAGAGCCCCAGTCGGACGATTATCTTGTACACCCGGCAATCGATGCGGCTGTCAGAACCGTTCGATGGATCGGAGGCGCCTTCTTCGGGATCGGAGGTGATGCGCTCGGCTTGGCGGACACTTTCTTCCCCAACGCCCTAGGGCAAGCGAACAGGGAACGGACCCGGAGCGTCTTTGATCGGTATAATGTCGTGAGTGAGCGGGACCTGCATGACGTTGCCGCCAAGCTCGAAGAATACATCGGCAAGGTTGAATCGGCCCGCGAGAAGGATAATCCGAGTTAACGGCGGTCCTGTCCCATCATAAGTTATTGATTCCAATAGTGCTGGAGTGGCGGAACTGGCAGACGCACTGGACTCAAAATCCAGCGCCCTTTACTGGGCATGAGGGTTCGACCCCCTCCTCCAGCACCAAGTTAACTGAATCACATCAATCGTTTACGCTCCTCGATCGAGCCCCCACTTTTGCTCCCGGAACATTCATCAGGGGCAAGTGTGCCCAAAGTGTGCCCATCTCGGTCGGTTTCAAGTTCTGTAATGTGATGCTCTAGCCGCATCACGGCTTCGTGCAAATTCCTCCTGTTAACGATGTTGTAGCGATCGAAAACGGAACGCGTCTTGTGTCCCGAGATCGTCATGGCGACCCGCTCCGGTACCCCGGCCCTCACGAGGTTTCGGATGCCCGTTCTCCGGAGGTCATGGAACAGCTTGGCTTGGTCCGGGGTAGATCTAGATATTGTGCGATCCAATCCAGATTCCCAGGCCTTACGGAAGTTCTTGATCCTAGCGCCATCCCTGAAGAACACCCAGGGACAGGCAGGCCAAAGTTGGTCACGGATGTCTTTTTGCATCGAGATCATGTCTTTGAGCTCACCGATCATCGGGATCTCACGGGGTTCGTCGTTCTTCGTCTCACCCGGCTCCAAGCGAACAATGCGTTGTTTCAGATCCACCTGCGACCATCTCAGTCCGAGGATCTCTCCTCTGCGGCAACCCGTGTAGTAAGCGAACGTGATGACCGGCCGCAGGTATTCAGGTAACTCCGACAGCCGCCCAAGGTTAAGCGATCGCCCCGACCGCGGGTAACGCACCTTTGAAACTGATAGGCGGGGAGATGATCGATCAACTGCGCAAAGACCGTGCGGCCGGAGTTCATGCTCTATTGTCGAGAGCAGAGGCCGCCGGAAACGGGTTATGGCGGTTGAAATCAAAAAAATATGGAAGGCTACCCTAGTGATTCCACAAGGCCTCTGAGCCAGAAGCGAAGTGTTAACCGGACACTACTGGATCCCCATAGAGCAATTGGCCTGCCAAATCGCAAGGGCGGCTTCGTACAACAAATCCGTATCGGCACTGCGTCGGATCGCAGACACGTGTCTCTCAGCGAACTCTTCAGTCCGCCGCACCGCCGATACGGTCCTAAGGTGTTCGCGCCAACTATCGGCTAAGAGGTAGAATCGGACCGGTATGATCGGCCAGACGATCTCACGGCCTTAGACCGCCCATGACACATTCCGGGATCGAATTGGAAGATATACTCAAGCCAAATCTTTCCAATGAGGCGATAGAGGAACTCAAGCCCAACGTGAAGGGCGAGGTCGTCTTGCCGTCTGATACCGACTACGACAAGGTCCGCGCGATCTGGAACGCCATAATAGACGAGCGGCCGGCTGTGATGGTGCAATGCGGCGTGGCCGACGATGTGCCGGTGGCGATCGCGTTCTGTCCCAAAACTCGATCGTGGCCTATTGAGTCCCGCAAAATATTATGACACCTTTTGACATGTTGGAGCGTCTATATATGTATGGGCAACCCAAGAGGTGTGAAGCGGGATTTC
>JAQBUE010000264.1 GCA_027624045.1 Acidobacteriota bacterium | reverse complement strand
TCTAAATTGCGTTGACATCGGTGAAAGGCCCGCTGAAAGGCCGCCGGAAGCCGTTGTGAATCTCCCGCGCGCCCCCTGGATCAGCGGCTCGGTTGGAGCCTCAAGGACCTGCTACTCTGGTCCTCCCGTGGATTCCTCCGTCGTCGCCTTGATCCTGTTTTCGGCCCTGCTGCACGCGGGCTGGAATACGCTCGTCAAGCTCAAGGGCGATCCCCTCATCATGCTCGCGTCGATCGCCGCCACCGCGACATTGTGGACTTTGCCCACGGTCGCGGTGGTGCCATTTCCCGCCGCCGGGGTTTGGCCCTACCTGCTGGTGTCGATGATTCTGCACACGCTTTACAACCTCCTCCTATTCGCCGGATATAAGCACGGCGACCTGGGGCAGGTGTATCCGATCGCACGCGGAGTTGCGCCGCTGCTTGTAGCCGGGGTCGCTCCGTTCGTTGCCGCGGAGACGATGACAGCCTTCACATTGTCGGGCGTTCTGCTGATCGCGGCGGGCGTGGCGAGTTTGGCGTTTTCGGGTGCGCGGCCGCTCCGCGAGAATCCGCGCCCCGTGTTGTATGCGCTCGGCGCGGCTGTTTTTATCGCTAGCTACACGACGATGGACGGGCTCGGGGCCCGAGTCGCCGCGACTCCCCACAGTTACATCGCTTGGTTGTTCATTCTCGACGGGATTCCGATTAGCGTGATCGCTGTTTGTCTTCGTGGGCGGGAAGTGTTGGATTGGGTGCGCAGCAACTGGGTGCGGGGAACGGCGGGCGGGGCGATGTCGGTCGTCGGCTATTGGTTAGTGGTCTGGGCGCTGAGTATCGGGACGCTGGCGCCGGTAGCGGCCTTGCGGGAGGTAGGGGTCATCTTTGCGGCGGTGCTGGCTTCGGTCGTGCTCAAGGAGCGCTTTGGCCCACGCCGGATCGCGGCGGCGGCGCTGGTGGCGGCCGGCGCCATCTTGCTACGTTGGAGTTAGTCTGGTCTGGTGCCAAAACCAAGCTGTTCACGCGGCAATCGAAGGCCCTTGGGCGGCAGATTCGCGCGGGGTACAATTTTTCTCATATGACTGCGCGCCGACTGTTGCCGCCGGTAGCGGGCGGACTTCTCGTTGCTCTGCTCTTCGGTTGCGGCGCCGCGCGGCGGCATCCGGCAAATCCTGATGCTTTTGATCTGAAGGCCGGCGCAGAACAGTTTCAGAGCTACTGCGCGGCTTGCCATCAGTACGACGGACAGGGAGTGGGGGAGGCGCCGCCTTTAGCCGATTCGCCTTGGGTGACGGGACCGCAGGAGCGGCTCATCAAGATTGTCTTGCACGGCGTGAAGGGCGAGATGGAAGTTCACGGCGTGACCTACGATCGCGAGATGCCGGGCTTTGGGAAGATTCTGCGGGACGCGGAGATCGCTTCCCTGCTCTCGTTTGTGCGCCGGAGTTTTGGAGCAACAGGACAGCCCATCTCCGCCGCCCACGTACGCCGGGTTCGCCAGGCGCACCGGGAACGGACAAAATATTGGAGCGTCGAAGAGTTGCTAACTGACTCCACGCCGTAGGGCCAAGGCCGGCTGCGGCATAATGGAGCCTACGAAAGCCGTTCCGCTCGAGGAGAACCACATGCCTGACTCGAAACCTTCCCGGCGACATTTTCTTGCCGCCGCCGCAACCAGCCTAGCCGCATCGTCCGTCGCCGCTCGCCCGGTGGCGGCGTCTCCGAGTCGCGTGATCGGCGCGAACGACCGCATCAACGTCGCCTTCATCGGAGTCGGCGGAAGGGGCCGTGGCCATGTTCGCCGCGTCTACGACCGCAGTCAGGACAAGGCCGATGTGCAGGTCGTCGCCCTCTGTGACATCTATTCGAAGCGCAAGGAAATCGCTCGCGAAATCACAAAGCTTCAGGCCAAGGACGTTCATCACCAGTACGCCGAAGTGCTGGCGCGCGATGACGTCGATGCAGTCTATATTTCCTCCCCCGATCACTGGCACGCGCCAATGACCCTGGCCGCCCTCGATGCCGGCAAAGATGTCTACCTCGAAAAGCCGATGACCTACACGCTGCACGAGGCGCAAGAGGTCGCCAAGCGCGTCCGGTTGCACAAGCGGGTCCTGCAGGTCGGTAGCCAGCATCTCTCCGACCAGCGCTACCACCGCGCCAGGGAAGTCATCCAGAAAGGCTGGATCGGGCGGCCCCTTTGGACACAGAACACCTATTCGCGCAACTCACTTCATGGTGAGTGGAACTATCACATCGATGACGAGGGGACTCCCCAGAATATTGACTGGACGCTTTTTCAAGGGCCGGCGCCCGCGCGGGATTTCAACGCCGACCGCTTCTTCCGCTGGCGCAAGTATTGGGATTACTCCGGCGGCATCGCGACCGACCTGTTCTATCACCGCCTCGCCCCGCTCGAATTCGCGATCGGCCTCGGCTTTCCCACCCGTGTCAGCGCCAACGGTGGCATCTATGTCCACAAAGACCGCGAGGTGCCTGACACTTACGCAACCAATATCGAGTACGAAGACCACTACGCGCTGATGTCCGCCTCCATGGCCTCGGATGCCGCCAATCAGTGGTTGCCTCCTATCATCTACGGACATGAAGGAACGATCCAGTTCGTGCCCGGCGGCATCGTCGTTCTGCCCGAGCGGCAGTTCCGCACGAAGTTCGAGGCAGCCGTCGGCGCGCCCGAAGTGCTCATCCCCGTTGAGCGTCAGGACATCGACGATGACCACACGAGCAACTTCCTCGACTGTGTACGCTCACGCAAGGATCCCGTCTTCGACGCCGACATGGGTTACAAGGTGATGACGGCCATTGACCTTGGCGTCAAATCCTATCGCCAAGGCAAAGTGATGGCTTTCGATCCAGCTCGGGAAGTCGTACTCGACGAACCCGGCACCCGGCCGGCCTACGAGGGCAGCGGCAAGAACTACGACGACGCCTAGCCGTTAGGCCGCGGCCGAGCAACGTGGGTAAATGCGAGCCGCTTGGCATCCCTGCCTTTGGGAGTCGGAGCGCACTTCGGCCGTCAAGGGCCGGTGCAAGGTTCCAGGGCTCATGCGGAGGCACCATGCGATGTCCGGCGATCCGCTAATTCCCGCTCAGCCCAACCCGCTGCTTGCGTAGATCAAAGACCATTAGGTTTTCGTTTTTGCACCGAAGATCGTAAGCGTTCGATAAATGCGCCCCGAAAGCTTTGTAGTGGTCGAGCCACCAGAACGTGGCGCCGGTCAGAGCCACAAACTCCGCTCCCAGCTCCCTCAGACGCTCCAACTCGCGAATCGCTTCGGTGCTGTCAGCGGGTTTGCCGTTGTATCTTCCGTCCTTTTCCAGAAACGGCAGCATGCTGCTCCAGGCGGACAGTTCGGCACGAAGTTTATCTTCATCGATGAGGATAAGGGTCGCCGCCGTAGGAACCTGGGCCGCAAGACTCTGAACCGTGGCCAACACCTTCTGGACGTCGGCCATCGCACGGACGTGAGCCAGATGCATGGCAGGATGGATCAGTCTCGGGGGAAGGTGTACATCGCTGCTCCGTAGGCGTTCGCGGAGCGTCGGATCAGCGTTCAAGCGACTCTCGGCAACATACAGAAACAGATTTTGCCGGTACCACCAAGCGATGCGTTCATCCAGCCAAAAGCGGGAACGAAAACAATCAAAGGCCCTGTACCCCTGCTCATCAAAAAGCGCGCTCCAATACTCAGGCCACTGCTCGTTGACGTGCTGAGTCCCCCCCTGGCCCGGAACCGCGGCCGAGAACGCAACGATGTCGCCCAGCGACGCCAGAGATTCAACGAATCCTCGCGCGGACGCGGGCGGGAGGTGTTCGGCGACCTCAAGGCTCATCACCAGGTCGAATCGACGCTGGAGTCGAATCGGTCCTCGCAGGTCGTGCTGGTGGTACTGCTTACGCGATATGTCGAGTACATCCGAACCGAGGTGTCCATCGATGCCGAGCAAGTCATGAACGCCCAATTCGTCGAACGCCCGCAACCAGGTGCCGCTCCCGCACCCGACATCAACTACACTCGAGGGCCTGAGGCTCTCGACAAGCCATGGGACGATTTGATGCGCCGCGTCCGACGCAGGTCCGCGAAGCCGCCGATAGAATTCAGGAGAGTAATCCATGGGTGGCTACCTGCTTGACGGTTGACGTGCTGAAATGTCCGGTCCGCGCATGAGGGGTTGCAATGGAGCCAGTTTGTAGATCGCGATGTCTCGCGTGTGCTTGAGGCAATCCGTCCGCTTGTCGAGGTAGGTGCGCAACACGGGAGGCCACTCCAGGAGCCAAAATGCCAGCCAGGTGACACAAAAGAAACCTGCACCGTGATCGCGAATCATCATGTTCTGCTTGGCAACTAGTTTATTATCAATGCAGTGAGCGTATCCATTCGTCTTGTGTCCGAAATGGGACGAAACTTTGGAGAAACGGTGATCTCCAGGGCGGACGAGCGTCATCGTGGCGTTGGGGATCGGGATGGCTTGGTAGCCTTTCGCCCTGTTCGTGAAGATTGTAGCAGCCCCGCAACGCACCGGTGAATGATGCAACCTGGGTCTCGGACATTTGGAGCGCAGTGAACCGCCGAAGGCTCGCTGGAGGCATCTTACGCCATCCAGAACCCAGATCAGGTGTCCCCCCTAACTCTCCGAGCCCCCCGTCCAAGCGACCGGTTATAAAAACCGCGGAAATCTGCGTAATCCGCGGATCAGCGCATCGAGACCCACGTCATGCCGTGCCAGGAAAGAATACGAAACGAACTCAGCCGGCCGCTTTACCCAATCCGGCTCAGGTAGTGGCACCGGTGGAGCGAGGCAAGACCGCGAAGCCCTGCGTCCGCCTGCAGCCGCGGGTTATGCGGCAGCATCCGTGCGTCGCCGGATGAGCCCTACACCCAAGATCACTAACCCAACGGCGAGCACGACCGCCCCGACGTAGGCGAGCTAGATCAGCCCGTTCGGCTCCGTCGCCTCCGGGCTTATAACCGACAGGAAGAACGCGGCCGGGAGCAGGATGGCCGAAGCCGGGATCGTGGAGCGCACAACCGGCTTCATGAGGTCGGAAAGGTTCGCCTCGTCCACGTACCGCAGTGCGACGAGCGAGAGCACCAGCAGCACGCCGGCGTGGGCGTGGCCCGCCCGCCACAGGTCTTGCCGTAGCTCGTTCTCCGTGTAGGCACGGTCGCCGATGAGCAGCGAGAGGATGCTGACGCCGCCATAGATCACGGTCGGCAAAATGACGAGCAGGATACCTGCGAGGCGTCGGGATTGAGGGCTCATCGTGGTTCTCCTGAATAGCTGAAACGTTGTTGTCCGCCTAACGCTCAGCATCAGCTGCGGCGCGAAGCGCCGTCAGCTGCATGCTGTTGTTAGCCGGCCCTTTAATCATCCCCTTTCAGGTACTCCAGAGATTGCAGCGCCCCATCCGCGAAGTTGATCGTGATAGTCGCATAACGATCGGGCGGATCCACGGCAATCTGCGTCCCATTGGGGAGCTTGATGATGAAATCGAGCAGTTGTTTCCCTTCTTGCTTGGGGCGAAGCTTGGCGACCACTGCCTTGGCCAACTCACTGAGGGCTGTGTCAACTGCTTTCTCTGCGAGCTTCAGGCCGAGCCATTTGACACCTGGTACGATCACGTACTGGAAGACAGCAGTCGCTGCTGCACCCAGAAGGACTTCAACGTACTCATGGGGACGTGAGTCGTCAGTATCTCCCCAATCCGTCACCCGGATGATGGGGTCGCCGTCGAGCGCCCCATGCAGTGCGTCCTTCCCTCTGTGCCGTACTTGAGCGTATAACTCCACTTGATACATCCCTCCGGTGTTCCACAAAACACCCCTGGGATGCT
>JAQBUE010000263.1 GCA_027624045.1 Acidobacteriota bacterium | reverse complement strand
CTCTTGACGAACAAGGGGACATTTCTACTGGGCTAACAAGGGGGACATTTCTATTGGGCCTTGACACAGCTACGTGTTTTTGTTGCCGGACCGTTCTTCGTTGTGCTATCAATAAGATCCCGCCTGTGATCCGCGTCTGGTTACGCTGCGTTAGCGTGCGATGACGGTTTCTTTTATCGTTCCCCATCTGAACCGCTGTGATCTGCTGACACCCTTGCTGACGTCGATACGGCGGCAACAGGAGTCATTCAGCGGCGAGATCGAGATCATGATTGTGGACAACGGTTCCACCGACGGATCGGTTCGCCTGGCCGAGGAGCTCGGCGCGAAGGTGATCGCTTTGCCCGAAAACGAGGGTGTTAGCCGGGCCCTGAACAGGGGAATCCAGGCGGCCCGCGGCGACTTCGTAGCCCTTATTAATAACGATGTCGAGCTCTCGCCCAACTGGCTGCGGTGCCTGCTCGCCGCGCTGGAGGACTCCCAGGCTTGGTTCGCCACCGGCAAGTTGCTGAACTTCAATGAGCGCCACCAGATCGATGGCGCCGGCGACGCGGTCTGCCGCGGCGGTACGTCTTGGCGCCTCGGCCACGGCAAGGATGACGGCCCCGCTTTCGCGTCCGCGCGGCGGACTTATTTCCCCTCGGCGACGGCTACCCTGTTTCGCCGAACTTTCTTCGATCAGGTCGGACTCTACGAAGAGGCCTTTTTCGCCTATCTCGAAGACGTCGATCTGGGCTTCCGCGCCGCGATCGAAGACAAGCCCGGCAGCTATGTTCCCGAAGCCGTCGCGTTTCATATCAGTGGTGAGACGGCCGGCCCTTGGAGCCCCCAAATGGTCGAGTGGTTGACCTGCCACCAGTTGCTGCTGCTGGCGAAGTTTTATCCGGCTTCGTTGCTGACCCGCTTCGCCTGGCAGATTCTCGTTGCGCAAGCCCTGTGGGCGGTGCTGGCGGTTTCGCGGGGCCGGACGCTGGGCTGGATACGTGGATTCAGCAGCGGGCTGCGGCGCTTCCGCATGTTGCGGCGGGGTTCGCGGTCTTTGCGGCCGCACGACTCGCGGCTGGCGGCGGTTCTGCGATCGACTGAGAGTGAGATCGCGCGCGTACAGCAACAAACGCAGTGGGATACCTACTGGCGCTGGTATTTCCGTCTGGCGGGCGCTCCAATGGATGTGAGCCTGTGAAGCATACCGTCTCCATCGTTATCGTGAGCTTCAATTCCGGCGGGCACATTGCCCGTTGCTTGCGGTCGGTTCGCGATGCGGGCGAGGTTGTTGTAGTGGACAATGCTTCGTCTGACGACACTTGCGCCGCTGTGACCCGAGAAGCGCCCGGCGTGAAGCTCATCCGCAACGAGCACAACCGCGGTTTCGCGGCCGCCGTCAATCAGGGCGTCGCCGCGACCGGCAACCCTTTCGTGCTCCTTCTTAACCCCGACACCGTGCTCCAAAGCCGCCTTCAGCCGCTGCTGGACCAGTGCCTTTCGCCCGAAGTCGGAGCCGCCGGCGGTAAGCTCATTGATGAGGACGGGCAAGTTCAAACAGGATTCAATGTGCGGCGCTTTCCGACGCCCGCCGCGTTGCTTTTCGAGGTTTTGCTCGTCAATCGCGTCTGGCCGTCTAACCCTGTCAATCGCCGCTACCGGTGTCTGGACGCCGACCTGCAACAATTGCAAGATGTCGATCAGCCGGCCGGAGCGTTCCTGATGGTCCGCCGTGACGTCTTAGAGCAGGTCGGTGGCCTCGACGAAAGGTTCTACCCTGTCTGGTTCGAAGATGTCGATCTGTGCCGGCGCATTCGCGGGGCGGGGTACAGAATCCGGTATGTCCCAAACTGTGTCGCGCAACACACGGGAGGCCATTCGGTCAACGGCGTCAGCGTGGAAGAACGTTATCTGGCTTGGTATGGTAATCTTTTACGCTTCAATTACAAACACTTCTCGAAGGGGATCCATCGTTGTCTGCATGTCGTCGTTGTGATGGGGTTGCGGCTCCGCTGGCTTGCTTGCCTCGCGGGCGCCGGGACCCATGCCGAGCGAAACGCCTACGCAAGTGTGATCAAGTCTTTGCGTGGCCTTTCGTTTCTGGACCGGACCTATGCGGCCAAAATCGGATCGCCCTCCCCTGTTGAATCGAAGTCGAGTTGAATATTCATGTTTCGTAAACAAACCGTTTCGGTCACGCTCGTCACTTACAACAGTGGCCGTTTCATTCGGCGTTGCCTCGAGTCCGTTCTTGAGCAGCGCTATCCCGGCCTCGAAATCATTGTCGTCGACAACGCATCCACCGACGGTACGACCGACATCCTCGAGCGCTTCGAACATAGTTGCACGATTGTCTACAACGAGGAAAATATCGGCTTCGCCGCCGCACAGAACCAAGCGATTGGGATTTCGTCCGGCGAGTGGGTCTTGACGCTGAATCCCGACGTCATGCTGCTTCCCAACTTCGTCGAGCTCCTGATGCAGAGCGCGGACGTTGATCCGGCCGTGGGAACACTGTGCGGCAAGCTGCTCATGATGGATGCATCATTCGAGATTCCCGATCAGCGGGTGGTCGATTCCACCGGCATGTACTTCACCCCGATGCAACGCCACTTCGATCGCGGCTGTCTCGAAACCGACAACGGTCACTACCTCAAGTCCGAATACGTATTCGGCGCTACCGCCGCCGCGGCCTGCTATCGGCGCGGCATGATCGAAGACATCTCCATCGCCAACGAGTTCTTCGATTCCGACTTCTTCACCTATCGCGAGGATGCCGATGTGGCCTGGCGCGCCCAACTGCTCGGGTGGAAGTGCATCTACCTGCCGAACGCCTGCGGCTATCATGTCCGCAAGCTGCGGCCCGGCATGCGCCGCCAACTGCCGCCGGAAATTAACATGCACTCGGTCAAGAACCGCTTCTTGATGCGCGTGAAGAACATTACGCCGGGCCTCTATTTGCGGAACTTCATTCCGATGACGGTCCGCGACCTGGGCATCGTCGCCTACTGCCTGGCCTTTGAGCACTCTTCGCTGAAGGCCTTCTACTTGTTCGCACGCGACTTTGGCAGCGTCCTTGAAAAACGGCGGCTCATCCAGCAGCGGCGGCGTGTTGACGACAGCTACATGTTGAGCTGGTTTCGTTTCGCGCCCGTCAGCCTGCCCATGAAAAACGTCGAGCAGGTCGCGGAAGCCGTCGAAGTTCGCGAACTCTGAGATCCATGAAAATCGCCCTTCTGGGCACGCGCGGCATCCCCGCCCGCTACGGCGGGTTTGAGACTTTCGCCGAAGAGTTGTGCGCGCGGCTCGCCGAGCGGGGACATGACGTCACCGTCTACTGCCGCCCCAACGGCATTGACCACCCCGGCCCCTCCTATCGCGGCGTCCGCCTTATCGTTCTGCCGGCCATTCGCCACAAGTATCTCGATACCCTTTCGCATACCTGTCTCTCTACGCTCCACCTGCTCGTCCAGCGCCGTGAAGTCGCGCTGTTCTGCAATGGTGCGAACGCTATCTTCACGCTCTGGCCGCGCCTGCTCGGCCTCCCTACCGTCCTCAACGTTGATGGCATCGAGCGCCAGCGCCGCAAGTGGAACGCCCTGGCGCGCGGCTGGTACTGGCTCTCTGAGTGGTTGACCAAATGGTTCCCTACCGCTGTCGTCGCCGACGCGGAAGTCATCCGCGAATACTACGCCGAAACCTACAATAAGCCGACTCACCTCATCGCCTACGGCGCGCCCACGGGTAAGGTCGCGACCCGCGCTATCCTCGACCATCACGGGCTGGAACCCGGCGCCTATTTCCTCTACGTCAGCCGCCTCGAACCGGAAAATAACGCCTTGCTCGTCGTGCGCGCTTTCGAACGCACCGATGGCCGCCGGAAACTCGTCATAGTCGGTGACGCCCCCTACGCGAAGGACTATATCGCCGCCGTCAAGGCAACCAGCGATCCCCGTATCATCTTCACCGGCGCCATCTACGGGGATGGCTATCACGAGCTACAGTCGCATTGCTTTGCTTACATCCACGCCACCGAAGTCGGCGGCACCCACCCGGCTCTGATCGAAGCAATGGGCCGTGGCGCTCCTGTCCTGTTCCTCGACACCCCCGAGAACCGCGAAGTCGCGGGCGAGGTCGGATTCGCCTACTCGAAAGACGAGGACAGCCTCGCCGCCGCGATCGCTGCCGTCGCGGGCTTACCTCCCGAAGAGCGGGCCCGGGCCGGCCAAGCCTCGATGCAATACGCCCAACGACACTACAGTTGGGAGATGGTCGTCGACCGCTACGAGGAACTTTTTCGTGGGCTGACCGGCTAGCTTAGCGGTATCTTCCGCGCTTGGGACGCTACTCTTTGGCTAAGCTGTCACCTATCGTCATGCCGCCGCCACAGCCCAACTTCCCGCCAGACTCGGCATCCGCTCACGAGGAGCCGTCGCCACAACGCTGGGGCATCCTCGCCCTGTTGTTTTTCTCGATCATGGTCAACCTGCTCGACAGGCAGGTTCTTTCCGTGATGGCGCCTGTGATTCGCGACGAGCTCGGACTTTCGAATACCGACTACTCGCTGGTCCTGTTCTTCTTCGTGGCGGGCTTGACGATCTTTCAGTACCCCGTCGGCTCGCTGATCGACCGTAAGGGGGCACGCTGGGGCCTGCCGTTGATCATGTTCATCTGGTCGATCGCGAACGGTCTTCACGCCTTCGCGCGAAACCTGGTCCAGTTCTGTTCGCTGCGGTTCCTGCTCGGGGCCGGTGAGTGCGGCAACTACTCCGGCGGCATCAAAGTCATCTCGCAGTGGTTCCCCGCGCGGGAACGTGCCCTGGCCGGCGGCATCTTCAACAGCGGTACAGTTGCCGGCGCCTTTCTCGCACCGATGCTGATCGTCCCGTTGGGGCAGCACTTCGGATGGCGCCTGACGTTTGTCATCCCCAGTGTTCTGGGCCTGTTGTGGATCATCCCGTGGCTCCGCTATTACCGCGAGCACAAACCCGTGTCGGCGCAACCGGCCGGCAAAACAGAACTGTCATTACTCTCGCTGCTCCGCATTCGCCACGTCTGGGGCGCGATTCTGATCCGCGCCCTGGGCGGCCCTGTCGTTCACTTCTACTGGAACTGGCTGCCTGAGTACCTGCGCCGCGAACGCGGTTTCAGCATGGAGGAAATCGGCTGGACCGCCGGCATCCCTTTTCTCTTCGCTGGTCTCGGAAACCTGGCGGGCGGCTGGTTCTCGGGCCATCTCATCGCCCGAGGCTGGTCGACCGATCGCGCCCGCAAGGCGGCGTTCATCATAAGCGCCGCCCTGTGCGCCAGCAGCATGGCCGTCCCTCTCGCTCCGAACGCGATCACAGCCATGGCGCTTATTTGTACCGCGACGTTCGGGATCGCGATCAGCGTCCCGACCCACATCGCTACCCTCGGCGACCTGTTCGACGCTCGAATCCTGGCGCGCCTGGCCGGTCTCACGGGCCTCGGCGAAGGCATCATGAACATGATCCTGATGCTGGCCACCGGGATCGTAGTGGACCACTTCTCATATTTGCCCGTCTTCCTAGCGGCCGGGCTCATGCCGGCACTCGGGCTCGTCGCGCTGTTTACGATGATTCGGAAGATCGAAAGGGTCGAAATCTAGCGCGCGCACTCGTCGATGCCGGCTCCACGGACGAGCGCCACGTCGATGAATGCTAAGCCGTCGGGGTGGATCCGCCGGCCTGTCGGCAAACGGATGCCGCACAGTTTGAGGCTTTCGCGCCACGTGCCCACGCTGGAATTTTAGGGGAAAGGACGTCACCGTCGGATAGCAGCCTGTGGCAGAATACCCTGTTTTCAGGCGGCGAGAAGCAGCGGGGTGGCCAGCGGCGCGCCA
>JAQBUE010000262.1 GCA_027624045.1 Acidobacteriota bacterium | reverse complement strand
GTCACAAGCCCCACAGGTTTCTTTAGCCCACGCCCACAGTAACTTACAGCCCATCATCCCAAAACCACCCCAAGAAACGTGCCCCCCCATGCTACTCTCCGGCCAAGGCTGGTACGGATTGCTGATCCAACCAACTCGCCGCGTCTGGCCAGGACAGTTCGAGGTTGCTCTTGCGGTGAGGATGCCCTCCGCGGATCTGATTTCAAAGCCCAATAGCGACACACGAATGATACGAAAGCGTGTCGCCGTCAAACCCGTACGGGAGCACTACGAGCCCACACGGCTTGGGTTCAGCTAGGCCAGCCGTTGTACGGCTGGTTTCACCGCTCACCTCGCGGCATGGCCCGTAGAGGGAGTCAAATTCGACATGAAAAGCAAGTGCAACACAGCAAGGGCGGCCACAAACCGTCCCTTAATCCCAAGTCGTTACAAACACGGCAGTTGCACAATCTCCCGTGAGAACCGAATAGTCATCCATGATGCAAAATGATGCAAAGTGAGGCACGCTCCGGCGTACCAACAATCCTCACGCCGCCCCAATACGCCAGCCGTCGCGACGGCCAAATGTCCCAACAGACGCCTTCCCACGGGGCATTTTGGGGCATCGCGCCCCGCCGACCGACAGAGAATATATTGTGGGCCGGATCACTCCGCCGCGCTCGCCGAAAAGCCCGATACCTCATCATTCTCGGCCGCGTAGCGAACCTCAATCGCTCGGCAGCACACCTCGCAATCTTCGATGTAACTCTGCTCCCGCACCGAAGTGTCGAGCAGCATCGAGATCTGTTCCCAGCAGTGAGGGCAGGTGAAGAAATATTCCATAAAACCCGCGTACCCGTGAAGCTGTTTCAGCGCGGCAGTACGACAACGCCCCAAGGCTTGGTGCCGGCCGGTATTTTCTTCGTGAGCGTCCCGGTCGCGATGTCGATGACCGAGACGTCATCCGAAGGGCCGTTGGCCGTATAGATCGTGCGTCCATCGGGAGACAGGGCCATCCCCCAAGGGCGCGTGCCGCCTGTCGCGATCAGTGACAGCAGCTCGTCAGTGGCAGTGTCCACGACGGCGACATTGCCGCCACGGCCCGTGCTGACGTAGGCCCGTGAGCCATCCGGCGAAACTACCGCCTTCATCGGCCTGTTGCCCTTCTCGAGCGCGATTGTCTTGATGAGCTCATGCTTCACCGCGTCGACGACCGCGATCTGCCCGACGGTTTCGAGCGAAACATATCCCTTGCTGCCGTCGGAAAGAAACGCCACCGAACGCGGCCGCGGGCCGACTTCGAAATCCTTGATGACGGCGGCCTTCGCGGTGTCGATCACGAAGATCTTACCCTCCTCCTCTGACGTCACATAGACGAACGAACCATCGGGGCTGAGCGTCACGCCCTCCGGTTCGCCGGCCACGGAAAGAGCCTTGATGACTTCATCCGTCGACAGATCAAGAATACTTGCCAGCGCGGCGTCTTCGTTCGAGACGTACAGCAGGCCGCCGTCTTTGCTCAGCGCGAACTCTTCGGGGTCCTGGCCGCTCTTGATCAGCTTGACCAGCTTGCCCGAGCTGACGTCAAAGACCCCAATGCCGTCGGCGCTGCGGTCCGGAGGCGGCAAAGTGCTTTCATCGACACCGGGAGGTGCCGGAGGCGAGCCGCTCAGTGCAACGTAGATCGTCTTACCGTCGGGGCTCGCGTGAATGCCTCGCGGGCGCTTCCCGAGCGGAACTGTCGAAACGACCTCCAGCGTCGCCGAGTCGATGATGGTCAGGTCGCCGGATTCCTCATTGGTGACATAGATGCGGTAGTCCGTCTCCGGCAAACTCTCCACGGCAGCGCCACTGTCTCCTTCACTCGGGCTCCCGCCACAACCTGCCAGCAGAACCACGGAGGCAATCAAAAAGCGTCTTGATACAACCATCCCGACATGATACGGCAAGCGGTCACCCAGCAGTAACCGGCACTCACATGCCGGTCCACCGCGGAGGTATATCGGCGCTGCTCTCCCCGCGAAAGTTCCATCTGGAGATCGGCTTCCATGCGCTACGGGCCGCAAGCGGGCGAGTGTTATCAGTTAGAATCCAGATGGATGAAGGCCGTGCATCCAAGTGGGATCAACCTGGTCCTCTAACCGCCTGGGCTGGCATAGTGGTTACGGTCGTGGAGTTACAGGCGCATCACATCTTGGACATTGGCCCTGCCGACTGGCCGCGCTGGAGCGGACAGATCATGGCGATCGAACAAGAGTGCTTCGAGCCGGCGCGGCGGGAAACGGAAGAGCATCTTATTGCCGTGCTTGCCGAGGAGGGCGCTTTGGGATCGGTCGCCGTGGAAGAGCAGCAGGTCGCCGGGTTCTGTCTAGGTGGGCCCCTGGAGTTGTTTTGCGAGATGGAATGGGTGAGACAGGATGCTGAGCTTGGCAGGCGGACGACTCTTTATGCCGACGATCTAATCGTCTCGCCCGCCCGGCAAGGCCACGGGATCGGCGCCGCCCTGAAAGCGCATCAGATCGAGCGCGCCCGGGCGTCCGGATACAAGTTCATCTCAGGCCGCTACCGTGTAGGCTTGGCCGAGGTGATGGGCCGCATCAGCCGCAAGCTGGGGGCGTCTGAGATTCGCTATCTACGCAACAGCTACCAGGACGACATTGAGCCCCGCGACGCGGTCTACTACCGCATGAATCTGTAGGGGGCGGGAAACCGCGACTGCTCTTGTGTTCCGTCTGTAAACGCGCAATGACCTGGTGTTTAGGCGCACCGGGTCATCACGACGAGAGTAGGAGCAAAACTTGGCGGGGAGTTTACTTGGCGGCCGCCGAAGTTGTCAAGCTGGCCATCTTGCTGAAGATCTGGCTGATGGAGTTCGAGATACCAGGCAGGGTCGCACCCGCCGCGACGGCGATGAAGCCGGCCAGCAGGGAGTACTCCACCATATCCTGGGCTTTCTCGTCATTGAGCAGGGTGTTGATGCGAATCCAAAGTGCGTTCATTGCGTATTCTCCTATGGTAGTTTTCTTGAAGTGTTTGAGCCTATTTCGAGAGGTTTGAGATTGAGAACAAGTCTGTTCGTATGCGGTGTGAAAGCCATCGTGTAATGTTTGCCTTTCTACATCCCGCTTACACAAGGATCATCTCCCGATACACCCCATTTGGTCGATAGGAGAATAGTCACAATTAAGGATGTACCAGAGGTACTTGTAAGGCGAACTACCCCGTACCAGCCGACGCTGAAACGTTGGTACTGAGTCCCTCAGGCCAAAGCCTTAAGGGGATGGCACGGGCCTCAACGCGAATACCCGCGAGATGAGGGGCTGAATATTGGGTTTCGGAGTGCCCGGGATGGCGTTGCATGTCGCCTATAATGGGGCCAGACGTCTTCAGCCCGGCAGCGGAACAGGGCGAGCCGGCAACGGGACGGAGGTAATGCAATGACTCAGAGCAGACGCAATTTTCTCGCAGTGGCGGCAGCGGCGGCCGGGGGCGGCCTGGTGGCCTGCGATGGGTCGGATAGCAGCGAGGCGGCGGTGAAGAAGGAGTTCGTCACGGCTCCGGCGAGCCGCGCGCAATACGATCTCGTCAAGGCCGAGGGGACGCACCGCGAACTCGGACGGCAGCACGGCGAGCAAGCGGTGGCGTCGATTCGCGCCCATGTCGATTACATCGCGCGCACGCAGCAGCTTTCGAGCGATAATCTGGCGGCAAAAGTGCTGAAGTTCAAGCCACTTTTCGATCAGTATTGCCCTCACCTGCTTGACGAGATCGAGGGGCTGGCGGAGGGTGCGGGAATCACGACCGCCGAAGCGTTGGCGTGCAATCTGCGAGGGGAGTTAGGGCGCGCACCGGCCGACGGCTGCACGACGTATGTGATTGGGCGCTCGAGCACGGCGGCCGGCGATGTATTGATCGGCCAGAACAGCGATATGTCGCAGCCGAATATCGAAATGGGCTACGTGCTGCATCTCAAGCCGAAAGATAAGCCCCAGGTGCTTGTTTGGACCTTCGGCGGCATGATCGGTTATCACGGCATGAACAGCGCGGGCGTGGCGCACTTCGCCAATGCGCTCGGCGGCGGCCCGGCAGGGCAATTCGGCCTGTCGCATTACCCCGTCAAGCGCATGATGCTGGAGTGTTCCACTCTGAACGAAGTGATGGATATCTTCCATCGCGTGCCACTGGCATCAAACGGCAACTATGTAGTGTGCGACGGGAATGGCGACATCCTCGATATCGAGGCCAATAGCACCGGGCCGCAGATGATCGGCGACGACAAGCGAGGCTACATCGCACACACGAATCACTACCTGTGTCCGGTCTATGCGACGCGGGAGAACCACAAGGCCAGTCTGGCCGACTCGTTTCCGAGGCTCGAGAGAATGAACAAAATGATCGAGACGGACGTGGGCCGGGTCGATGTACAGCGCATCAAGAGCTACCTGAGCGACCATTCGAACGGCGAGGCGAGCATCTGCCGGCATCCGCGCAGTGAAGACGTGGAGAAGGACTTTGAAACCGCCGGGCGCACGGTCGCTTCGATGATCGCCGAGCCTGCGAACAAGCGCATGCATGTAGCGCTGGGCAACCCCTGCGCTAGCGAGTACGTCACTTACTCAATGGACGCCTGATTCTTGGGTACCGCTAATATGAGTAGGAAGGATTGATGGCTTTCCAGCTCTCGCGCTTATCAATTGTACTTGCCCTGCTGCTGCTGGCAGCACCACTTTCCGCGAGCCGTCCGAACTTCGTTTTCATCCTTGCCGACGACCTCGGCTACGGCGATCTCGGCATCTACGGCCATCGTTCCATCCGCACGCCGAACATCGACCGCATGGCCGCTGAGGGTGTGCGCCTCACCGAGTTCTATGCCGCGGCTCCGACCTGTACGCCTTCCCGCGCCGCATTCCTCACCGGACGATATCCGAAGAGATCAGGCATGGTGCGTGTCATCGTGCCCAAGGAAAAGTGGAGCATGCCGGCTTCCGAGATTACGCTGGCCGAAGCCTTGAAGGACGCGGGCTATACGACGGGGATGATCGGCAAATGGCACCTCGGCGGGCGCAAGCCGTATCGGCCCCAGAAGCAGGGTTTTGACTCGTTCCTGGGCGTGCTCTATAGCAACGATATGACGCTCGTTCCGCTGCTCAGGTGGCCGCGTTTCGAATTACTGCGCGGCAACAAGCCGGTCGAGTCACCGGCGAAGGTGAAGAACCTGACGAGACACTACACCGATGACGCGGTGCGCTTCATCGAGCAGAACAAGGAGCGGCCTTTCTTTCTGTTCCTTTCACATACGATGCCCCACGTGCCCGTCAGGCCGTCGGACGAGTTCAAGGGCCGATCGGCGTTCGGCCGCTATGGGGATGTTGTCGAAGAAATCGATGAGAGCACGGGCGAGGTGCTCCGGGCGCTGAAAGACAATGGCATCGACGAGAACACGATGGTCGTATTCACAAGTGATAACGGGCCGTATCTCGGTGGTGTTGTGCGGGAGAAAAGCGAGAAGCCCGACAAGCGCGGGCAAGCTCGCGGCTCAACCGGCGGCCTCAGGGGGGGCTAAAGGAACGACCTGGGAAGGCGGCCTGCGCGTGCCCTTTGTGGCGCGCTGGCCCGGGACGATTCCGGCGGGCGCGGTGCGCGACGGCATTGCAACGATCATGGATCTGTTTCCGACGTATCTGAAGCAGGCCGAGGCGCCGTTGCCGACGGACCGGGTGATCGATGGCCGTGACTTGTTGCCCTATCTGAAGGGCGAGCAGGGCGCGCCGCACGAAGACTTCCACTACTACTACCGAAACCGCTTGTTCGCCGTGCGATCAGGCAACTGGAAGGCGCATTTCTTCGAAAAGAACCTGACAACGCAGGGCAGAGTGAGAGTTGTCCAATGCAAGATGATCCTGAAAGGAGGGAGTGTTTCCAATACAAGATGAT
>JAQBUE010000261.1 GCA_027624045.1 Acidobacteriota bacterium | reverse complement strand
TTCGTCCTCGGCGATCCGGCCAAGCGCCGCGAGCCGCTGCCAGGGGAACGTTCTACTTTGCTCAATCAGGGGATCTTTCTAAATTGCGTTGACAGTCGGTCTCTCAAGAAACAAGTCCGATCGTAGGAGGGACGTCTCCGAGCGGGGTTAGCCTGCATGGCTGACTCTCCGTCCGAATGAGAATAGCTAGCGGGAGTTTCTTTCCTCAGTGCGGTCTTTCTACGCTGTTTCAAGCCGCAGGGAATATTCTTCGGATACACGGGTGAGATTGAGGTTGTAATACGGGTCGTTGGCAATGTGGTCGGTCCATTGTTTCTTCATATACTCGATCTCACTGCGTCCCGCGATCTTCTCCGTCGCTGATTTACTGGCGGACTCATGATGATAGAGTTCGGCGTAGGGCGTGTACACCGTGCGATACCCCTTCTTGCCGAGGCGCAAGCACAGGTCTACGTCCTGGTAAGCGAGCGGCAGGTTAACTTCGTCGAAACCGCCAACGGCCGCGAACAGCTCTCGGCGCACTAACAGGCAAGCTCCCGTGACCGCGCTTACATTCCGCACGACGTCTTGCAAGCCCATGTAGCATTCTTCGTCCGTAAGTCCGCGGAAAGTCTGGCCGCAGTTTCCGAATAAACCTATGACGATGCCCGCGTGTTGGATCTTCCCGTCCGGGTAGCGGAGCAGAGCCCCCACGGCGCCCACGCCGGGCCGCTGAGCGTGCTCCATCATCGCATCGATCCAGCCGGACGAGATGACTGACACATCGTCGTTCAAAAAGAGAAGGTAGGGTGCTTCCGTCTCCCGTACGGCTTCGTTGCAGAGTTTCGAAAAATTGAACGGAAGGCCGCGGCGGTCAAATCTTGTTAGGGGCAAGCGGCCAGCTTGGAACGTTGTGAGAAACTTCTCCACGGTATTGTTCGAAGAGTTGTCGACGACCAGGATCTCGTAGTTGTCGTACAGCGTCTTCGCCAGAACGCTGCTCAACGCCTCGTTGAGTCTCGATACATTGCCTCCGGTCGGGATGATGAGGGCGACCCGGGGATTCTTTTTGGTACGATATTTCACTCTATATCGCGCGGGGCCGATTTCAATGACTTCCGCGGGTGTACTCAGGCGTCGCAGATGATCCAACAACGCTCGGGCGCCAGCCGCGGACGCTTCCGGTTTCCAAGCCGCCGAGCGCTCGCTTGTTCGCCAGTGATACAGAATCTTCGGAATATGTCGAATCTTGGTGGTCCGCTCGGTAAGCCGAAGAATGACGTCATAGTCCTGGCTGCCGTCGAATCCCGGCCGCAGCCGACCGACCGCTTCGAGCAGTTCTCGGCGGCACACAAGGAAGTGACACATGTAATTGCAGGAGTGAAAATAATCCGGGGACCAATCCGGCTTGAAGAACGGAAAGTATCGATTTCCGCACTCGTCAAGTTTGTCTTCGTCCGAGTACAGCACGTCCGAGGCGGGGTCGGCATTCAGGACCGTGACGACCTCAAAGAGGGCGAAATCCGCGATTTCGTCGTCATGGTCCAGAAAGGCCACAAATTCACCCGCGGCGAGTGCGAACGCAGCGTTCGTTGCTTCCGCGATCCCTCTATTCTCCGGGAGTCTCGTCACCCTGATGCGGGAATCCGCCTGAACAAGGGAGTCGAGATAGTCGCTCAGCCCAGGGTCGTTCGAGCCATCATCCGCGATGCACAGTTCCCAGTGGGAATACAACTGCGAGGTTACCGACGCAATGCAGCGCGCCAGATGATCGAGATTCGACTGATAGACGGGAACCAGCAGGCTGATCAACGGCCGATAGGCGAAGTCCTCGGCTATGCGCCACATCTTCCGTCTCTCGGCATGAGTGGGTTCACTGAGGGTTTGCCAAACCTGGTACTCATCTCTTTGGTCAACCAGAAAGCTGCGCTCCAGCGAAGCAGTTTGACCATCGCGGCTTAGCGCTGTGAGTCGCAAGCGATGCCAGCCCGGGGAGACGAGCGTTGTGTCCCACCAAGCGCGAAACCCAGGGCGCAGCGTACTAGGCAGGTGGGGCATGTGCTTGAGCACGTCCAACCTCGGGCGGTGACGCTCAAGCGGCAGTGTCATCCCGCCGTCAAGCGTCAACTCTACTTGCTGAATCCCCGCTACCGCGGCCACCCATCCATGAATCTCGACCACGTCCCTCACTCGCTGGTCTCCGTTGGGACCGTCCCAACGCAAGTGCATTCCCAGACTGGCGGACGGCCCGCTCAAGACAGCCTGGGGGCTTCCGACGCTGCTCTGGTTCCGCGCCGAAGCGGAGCCTCTTACGCCGTCACCTTCAGCCCGGACCAGGCGCATCAGCTGCGCCGCTATTGGATCGGCAAGTTTCCGCAGAATCGGCCGCGGCCAGACCCACCTGTGCAGCCACCGCCGGTAAGAGGCAACAAGGTGCCAACCCGGGCTGCGCAATATCGATTCCGAATGGGCTCGCAGCATCTCGACTTCGTCGCGCAGCAGCCGCAATTCATCGCGCAGCGCGGTTTCGCTGTCATCCAGCGTGTTGCTGCCTGCTCCCGATCTGTCCGTCTTTCGAGTGCGAGCGTCCGTCCGCGAGTGGTTACCGCCGTGCTCATCCGCCTCGCGTGAACTGGCGCCGGCGACCGGCTCCCCGCGCAGAGTCAGGTTCCGCGCGAAGGTTTCCTTCACGCTTTCGGCTAGGCGTCGCGGCATCTTTCGGAGCAGAAACGCATGAGGCGAGACGAAGCCGGCGTCAAAACCGACATCCGGTTCGAAGCCGAGCTCGGAGAAAAGCCGCAGCCACTCACGGATTGGTCTTACGTTGACATGGCTGGGGGTTTCGTGGTCGTCCGGCGACGATGAAAACAGGATCGTATCCGCCGCCACCGTCAGGTTGCGAAGAACCTGTGAGGATTCGGCCGGGGGAATGTGCTCTATGACTTCGATACACGTAACTAGGTCATAGCAGCCTTCGATACGGTCGCTGATGGAGCCGGCGCGGCAAAACGGCTTCATGTCGTCTCGTACGCAGGAGATTGCGTAGTGCGAGATGTCGATCCCCCAGGCTTCCACGCCGCGGTCGCGGAACGACTCCACGAGCATGCCCATCGCACATCCCGCGTCGAGCACCGTGGCTGGATTCTCGGCGCGGATGAGCGCCTCTGCGACGAAACGGAAAAACTCCAGCCATGTCGAAGTCCGCTCGTAGGGTTCGGCACCGAAGCCGTGACGGTAGTAGGTCTCGTCGAAAGCGAAACCGGGGCCGGGAGCGGTCATCTTCTTTTCGTCATCGGACTATGTCGCCCACGACGATCTCCAGGCGGGCCAGATCAGACGATCACGTCCTCCGTTTGGCTCGTCCGTTGTCGTCGTATCGGCAATCGGAGTTCATGCAACCGGAATTTCAAGAACTTCCAGGGGCACGTCGTGGCGGGGTTCCGATGTGACGATCTGGACGTCTTAGTCCCGCGCATAGCGAAACTAACAACGACACCAGTCTAGCACTTCTCAGTGGCCCGCTTGCTTTATCGCAGGCTTTTTCTTCTTTTTCTTCTTTTGCGAATAGCGCGGGCCGGCGGACTGGAAAATCAAAGGATGTAACGATACCTGCCGCTCGCCATTTAGCGAATAGGCGGCCCGGCGTGGTCGAGCGAGCTCAGGTACAGCAGCGTATTCTCTCGCTTCGGGGAATACGCAATCAGGTCGTTGATCGCGTACAGCAGATCCCGCCGGCTGACTTGTCCCATTAGTTTGCCGTCTTCGACAACTGGTAAACGGCGGGTGGATGTCTGCTGGAAAATGTGGGCGATCCGCAGCACATCTGTATCCCCGGTGATCGTCGGCGCGGTTGTGTCCATATAGGCGGAAACGTGGGTACGCTCCGTCGCGCGGACGGTACTGGTCCCTGTCAGCCACTCCCGCCACGCATCGAGCCGGTTGGGCTTTGTCGCGTAGACCGTTTGGGCGGTTCGAAGTACGTCACGGCGGCTGATTTGCCCGACAAGCGTTTCACCGCGCAGTACAGGCAGCCGACGGTACCGCGTGTCCAGGAACTTCTGTGCGATCTCCAGCAAACCCAGGTCTTCGCTGATGATCCGCTCGCGGTCGGGGTTGATGAACGATCGTACTCGGCCCGTTGGCATCTGCTGATAGGCCGCGTCGAGCAGAACCTTCATGCTCGTCATCTCGGAGAACGATCCCAGAAAACGGCCGTTCGAGTCCAAAACCGGCGCGCCCGAGATCCTGCGCTGAAGCAACAGCGCTATGGCGTCGAATACATCGTCGTCCGGCGTAATCGTCACCAGATTCTTCGCCATGACATCTTTGGCGGAAGGCAAGTGGGCTTCACGGATTTTGTCTTCTCCCGCGGCTCTGGCAACCGCCATCATGACACTGAGACAAGGCCGCTCGGAGAACACGGCGAGATAGTTCCCCTTTTCGTCGAGCACCGGAGCCGCCGTAAAGTTTTGCTTCAGCAGATTCGCGATTGCCTCGAATACATCCGTATCCGGCGTTACGGTCGCCAGCTTGGTGACCATGATGTCGCTGGCGATTCTGACTCGGCTCACGCTACACCTCCCCGAGCGAGGGTACACCGATGCAGCCGGCCGATGCTGTCGCGAGAGTCGAATTCGCCCCGTATGTTCTGTGCGCGATGCTGCATGTCGAGTGCGTTGTGCCCTTAACCTTCCTTATCGGCCCTGCCGGGAACGGCCCTCAGCGCTTCCATTCCGTGCGTCTGCTCAACTGGCGGAGGAAGAGGGATTCGAACCCCCGAGCGACTTACGCCGCCAACGGTTTTCAAGACCGCCGCCTTCAACCACTCGGCCATTCCTCCAAGCTAATTGTACCGGATATTGTATTTCGCTCCAGACGTTTCTTTTGCGGGTGTGCGGGTGAGCGCGAGAGAGATTCAGAGAGCATCGAAGCACGACTTTGCCGCGCCTCAGCCCGCAACCGCAGGCAACGTCGGCGGGGCCAAATCAGCTCTGGCCGCCAGGCCCAACTGTTCAGGAGTTCTTCCGGTCTTCGGCTCACCGCCGCGGCCCGGCCCGCAAACCGCCCGTCAATAATCTTCAGGCCACTCGCTATAATGACCTAACGTACTTCCACCCGCGGTGAGGTGCGAGAGTGGTTGAATCGGGCGGTCTCGAAAACCGCTGAGCCTTTACGGGCTCCGTGGGTTCGAATCCCACCCTCACCGCCATATCTTTTTAAATCCATGTAGTACAATCACTTAGCGATAGTACCTCGCTCTTGGTGTCGATGATATCGACGGTTTCGACACCAAGCGATTGGATCATGGCGCGACTCAAACGAGTTCGAATCATCAAGAAGATCCGCGAGTCCTCCGGAGTCTGGAGGTTCGTTTCTCTTGAGCGGATTGGCGCGCGCTATGTCTGGGACGAGCGGCCTGGGCATTATTTTCTCGAATGGTGGGAAGGCAAGAAGCGTCGCCGCCAGACAGCAGGACAAACTCCCAGTGAAGTTCTGGAGTCCCAGCGACGCAAACGGAACGAGCTCATCGGACAGATGGTTTCGGGCGGCGTGCCGTCTCTGGTGGAGCACGAAGCAGCTGCGACGCCCAACACGAATGCTTGCGCCATGTTCCTCGACCACGTGCGCGTGCACTCGCCCGACAAGCCAAGGACGCATCAGCGGTACCGAATAGTTCTGGAGCACTTCGAGCGTGTGCATGGCGAATTGCTAATTCCGCGAAGATTTCTTCGATTTTGCGAGCTTGTTAGGATCGTGACATGCGCGATCTGGCCGTCCTGTTTCCCCATCTGTTGGCGACGCTGGCCCGACTCGCCGGTCCTGGCGGCGTTCGTTCCGTGGTGGCCGAATCCGTGCTCGTCAAGCAGCAAGTTCTGATCCTCAATCGCTCCCGGAGACGTTCACCCAACCTTCGCCCTTCCGATCGCATGGTCGCTGGTTTGTGTGCACTCCTCATGCGTCCTCGCCGGTT
>JAQBUE010000260.1 GCA_027624045.1 Acidobacteriota bacterium | reverse complement strand
CTTCAGGATCATCTTGTATTGGAAACACTCCCTCCTTTCAGGATCATCTTGCATTGGACAACTCTGGAGGGAACCCATGAATCGTCGATCGTTTATCGTGGCCGCCGCTGTCTGTGCCGCCTTTCGCAATGACGCGCTGGAACGGGTTCAAGCGGCGGCCCCGCCTGCTTCGCGTCCTTCGGAAGAGGTGGCCCGCGATGAAGATTTTTGGTTTCAGGTTCGACACGCATTTACGATTGACCGCGGCTTGATCAATCTCAACAACGGCGGCGTCTCACCCGCTCCGCGCGTGGTCCAGGACGCCATGAACCGTTATCTCACGATGCAAAACATGAATCCGGTGTACTACATGTGGCGCATTCTCGACCCGCAGGTCGAGGGCGTGCGCCGCGAGTTGGCGAAGGACTTCGGCTGCGACACCGAAGAGATCGCCATCACGCGCAACGCCAGCGAAGCGCTCGAAATCTGCCAGCAAGGTCTCGACTTCAAGCCGGGCGACGAGGTCGTCACGACGAACCAGGACTATCCTCGGATGATCACCACCTGGGAGCAGCGCGTGAAGCGCGACGGCATCGTGCTGAAGATGATCGAGTTTCCGGCGCCGCCGCCCGGCATGGACGACCTCGCCGAGCGCTTCGAGAAAGCCATCACACCGAAGACACGAGCCATACTTGTCTCACACATTACGAACCGCACCGGACAGATTTTCCCTGTTCAGAGGATCTGCCGCATGGCCCGCGCCCGAGGTATCGAGACCATCGTCGACGGCGCGCACAGCTACGCGCATTTCCCCTTCAAACGCGATGACCTCGATTGCGACTACTTCGGGACGAGCCTTCACAAATGGCTGCTGGCGCCGATCGGCACGGGGATGCTCTATGTGCGCAAAGAAAAGATCGCCAAGCTGTGGCCGATGATGGGCGCTGAGGAAAGGCTGCGTGAAGATATCCGTAAGTTCGAACAAATCGGGACTCACCCGGCGGCAAACCGCCTGGCCATCGGCGAGGCGCTCACGTTCCACCAAAGCATCGGCGTGGAACGCAAAGTGGCTCGCCTACGGTATCTGCGCGAGCGCTGGTCGCGGCGGCTGGAACAGCTTCCCGGCGTGCGTTCGTTGACCCCTGACGATCCCGAGCAAGCCGCCGGCTTGGGGTTGCTGGCCGTCAACGGCATCGAAGCGACGGACCTGTCGGGCTATCTATTCCAGAAACACAAGATCGTCGTGACGACGGTGAAGATAGAAGGTGAGTTTCCCTACCAAGGCATTCGCATCACTCCTAACATTTACACGACCCTCGGCGAGATCGACGCCCTGTGCGAGGGCGTTGAACAGGCTGTGCGGCGGGGTGTTTAGCCTCAGTCCGGCGAGGTTTCTATCCGCGGCTACATGAAGATTCTCATCGCCACTACCTGTACGCCGGACGACCGCAAGACACTGGCCATCGTTCGTTCGCTGGGCCGCGCCGGTCATGAGGTCGTTGTCGGAGGCGATGACTTTCAAGGACAGGCGTTCTACTCGAAGTACGTCGGTCGCTTGGTTCGATACCCCCACCCCGCCAGCGACCCGGAGGGCTTTCTCGATGCTCTCCGCCGGTTGCTGGAACGCGAGAAGTTCGATGCACTGCTTCCGGCGAACGATTACACCACCGTGGCGCTGGCGGAAGTGAAATCCGCATGGCGCAGCTTAGTCGCCATGCCCGTGCCTGATCCCGGTCCTTTGGCGATCACGCGGGACAAGTTCGAAACGGGCCGGCTCGCGCGCGAGTTCGGTATTCGAACTCCGCTTACCTTCTCGCCGAGTGACGAGGACGAACTTCGGCAAGCAGCCCAGCGCCTTTCCTACCCGTGTGTTTTCAAACTGAGCAAAGGGGCGGGCGCCGTGGGTTTACGGTTTGTTGAGTCTTGGGATCACCTGCTGAGGTGCTATCGAGATCGGAGCGGCCGCTCCGACATGATTTTCGACCGCGACCGGCCTCTTGTTCAGGAGTTTGTGCCTGGGGAAGTGCACTCCCTCGTTGCGCTGTTTTGTCGCGGTGAACCCCGGGCCGCGATGACGCAGAAGAGGTTGCGGATGTATCCGGCCCGTGGCGGTGTTGGCATTTACAACGAGACAACCGCTGAGCCTCATCTGCGCGAGCTGGGGCTTGCTCTGCTGAAGGCGCTGGAGTGGCACGGGCCGGCGATGGTGGAGTTCCTTATCCGTTCCGACACAGGCGAAGCGTACTTGATCGAAGTGAATGGCCGCTACTGGGGGACGCTCGATCTGGCTATCCGGGCCGGAATCGATGTGCCTCTCATGGCCGCGCGAATGGCGGCCGAAGGCGACATCGAGCCGGTCTCGAACTATCAGGTCGGGTTGCGGTACCGATGGCCGATTTCGTTCGGCGTGCTCCATGCACGGGATAGCGGCCAATGGCTGCGCTCGCTGTGGGATTTCTTCGGACCGGCCGTCGGCGTGATCTCGGACCTGTCAGCCGCCGATCCGGGCCCGCACTTTGCCGAGTTTTCGTACGGAGTTTCGCGCTTGCTCAAGCGATGGCTCCGCTGACGAATCGCGAAAAAAGGGTACAGCCACCGATTTTCGCGACCGACACTGATTGGAAAAAAGCACTTAGACGAGCGAAAAATCGGATGGCAGTCCCCCTTTTTCGCCGCGACCACTTCTGCCACGGGCTACGGGCTGCTAGCCTGTGTGTGCTTCCAGGTTTCCAGATAGGCAAGCGAGATAATCCCGCGCCCGCGCCTCATACGAAGCGTGCTCGCAGGCGTAGGCCCGCCCGTGCTCTCCAAATCGCCGCCGCAACTGCTCGTCTCGAAACAGCCGCAGTACGGCGTCCCGCATTTCTTCGGGCGACTCGGGGGTAATCGCCAGCCCGGCATCCGCCTTGTCCAGAATCGCCGCCGCCTCGCCCTTGACACCCATTACGATCGGGCGTCCCACCGCCATCACTTCAAACATTTTCGAGGGAATCACCGTCCGGAACAACGGGCTGCCGGATAGATGAATCACCGCCACGTCGGACGCGCGCAGGAAGCCCGGCATCTCGGCCCATGGCCGTGGCCCCAAGAACGTCACATTCCGCAAGCCCATCTCACGGCCACGGGCCTTGAGGTCGGCCAGCCGTGCTCCACCGCCCACGGTCAGAAACTGAATCCGCTCATCGTCCGCTAAGAGCCGCGCCGCGTCCAGAAAGGTTTCGAGCGCGTGCGCCATGCCATGCGTTCCGATATACGAAACGATGAACTTGCCTCTCAACTCGTCGAGCGCTTCCCGCTCCGGCGCGGGGGCGACGTCAGGGCGGAAGAACTCGGTGTCGACGCCATTCAGCACGACGGCAATCTTGTCATCCGGGACGCCACGATTCCGCAACTCTTGGCGGAACGATTCGGTGACGCCGACAACCTTCCAGCTCTTGCTGTATAGATTCGCCGCGACGGCGTCCAGCGTCCGGTACAGGCGCGAATCTTTCGAGCAAACGCCAACCGCCTCCAGCGACTCCGGCCAAAGGTCCCGCACCTCCATCACGAACCGCGCCCGCAAGCGCCGCGCCACCCACGAAGCCGCCACCGCGCAAAGCAACTGCGGCGATGTGCCGATCACGACATCCGGCCGAAATCGCAACAGCATGCCCCGCAATGCCGCCGACAGCATGAAGCTCAGATAGTTCGCGCCGCGCCGATACTTGCCTTGGTTCGCCGCCGGATACAGCCATGTGCGGTAAACGGGAATCCCCTGGTACTGCTCCAACGCGACTCCGCGGCGAAACCTTGCGCGGTACGCGGCGGGAACAATTCCGTCGGGGTGATTCGGGAATCCCGTCAACACTCGCGCGTCCGCTCCCGCGGCGCGCCAACGAGACGTCATTTCGAATACGCGAACGGCCGGAGCCCCAATCTCGGGAGGAAAATACTGGCTAACGTAAAGAACCTTCATCGTCAGCCGCCGTCATTCGCTGCGCCAGGCAACGCTAACCTCAATGCTCTACACTTTAGAACATTTCTACAGTATTCTGTTTTGAACAGGAGGCCACCGATGGCACGAACGAAAGCTTCGCCCCGCCACTTGATGAAAAATGCAGCCCGGTCGCGAAAGCAGGCCGGAGCTGTGGTAACTTGAATCCTCTCGAAAGGCTTGGGAACAAGGGGCCTTGCGGCGTGACGCGCGGGGGACTTCCTTTCGAATTTGGCGCATCAGAGGAGTGACACCGCCGGACGGTTCGTGGCGGACGACGATAGATGGCTCTCGCAGATAGTCGGCGTGATCGAGTGGTGATGCTTTGCGCGATGTACGTTGCGCAAGGCATTCCGTGGGGGTTCATGACGATCGCGTTGATCAGTTACCTCACCGACCGCGGCGTAGGCGATGCGGAGGCAGGAGAGTTGACCGCGATCGTTCTCGTGCCGTGGACCTTCAAGCTGGTGTGGGGACCGCTGATCGACACGATGACGATCCGCTCAATGGGCCGGCGGCGGGCGTGGATCATCGGCGCGGAATTCATGATGGCGGTTTCGCTACTGGGACTGCTGGCCCTGGGCGACCTGACGAATAACCTGCGGCTGCTTGGTTGGATGTTTTTCATCCACAACTGTTTTGCCTCACTCCAAGACGTATCAACGGACGCCTTGGCGGTAGACATCCTGCCACCGGAAGAACAGGGCCGGACGAACGGTCTGATGTGGGGTTCGAAGCTTGTCGGCAAAGGCGCCGGTGGAGCTGCGATGGCGATGGCGATCGACTCCTGGGGACTGACAGGCGCGGTGTGGCTGCAATTCGCGATCTTGATGTTGATCATGCTGTTTCCGATTTTCATGCTGGAGCGGGCCGGCGAGAAACGGTTTCCGTGGAGCAAAGGGAGTGCCCGTGGTGTCGAGAGCGGGGCGAGTGTCCGGAGTCTAATGGATGTCATACGGGACTTGCGGCAGGGCTTCTCGATGGTCACAACGTCGGTGTTTGTTGTATTTGGGGCAATCAGCATGCTGGGTTGGGGCATCGTGGAAGTCGTGACAAAAACACTCTACACGCAGCAACTAGGCTGGAGTTTCGTGGACGTTTCCCAGGTATCGGGAACAGCGGCGCTGACGGAAATGATTGGCGCGGTACTGGGTGGGTATTGCGCGGACCGCTTTGGACGGCGCAAGGTAATGGCCGCCGGGTTCGCGGGATACGGGGTGTTCGCAATCGTATTCGCAGTTTTCTCGAATCTGTGGACGGAGACCTGGTTTGCGAGCGGTTACCTGCTGCTGAATCCGGGGTTAGTGGCGGTGGCGGCGGTAGGGTACCTATCGATGTCGATGCGCATCTCGTGGACGAAGGCGGCTGCAACGATGTTCACGATCTACCTGACGGTTTCGAACATCGGGCACGTGCTTGGAAATTGGTTTGTGGGCTCGCTACGAGACGGATGGGCTTTTTCCTACGAGCAAACGTTCTGGACCGCTGGGATTGTGATGATTCTGCCGTTGTTGTTGCTGGTAGTGATAAGGCAGGAGGAAGTGGATCACGCCAAGCGACAGCTGAAGTAATCATCAGCCCACGAAGCCGGCGATGACAGGAACATCCGTGCAACGCGAGATGGACCGTGGGACCTGCTCACGGCGAAAGAAACGAACAAGAAGCATCGTTCAGACCGCGACAAGACTCCATCTCACTCATTCGATGCGACTTATTTATACGGCGCAACGGGCGCTTCTGCTTGTCACAGCAGATTGCGAATTATAGATCCTTTTGAATCAACACTTTCCGATTTCACCAGGGCTCTAAGTCCGACTTGTCGGGTTAGTCTGGTGTCGGGAATGAAGTTTGTACTGATCCCGAGGAGCGGGGCGGCAAACGAGTTTGCCTTCGTGTGTTTCTATTCGAGGACAGACTATTTCGTTCCGCAGACAGCCGTGACTACTCACACAACCAATAATAGACGAGGCAGGATCATCGGAGAGTTGTCCAATGCAAGATGATCCTGAAAGGAGGGAGTGTTTCCAATACAAGATGATCCTGAAG
>JAQBUE010000259.1 GCA_027624045.1 Acidobacteriota bacterium | reverse complement strand
ATCAAGAGGCCCAACCGTCGCAAACATCCCGGGCGTCCGACGATGGCGTCCTTACCAAGAGCGGCAAGACCGTGGCCAAAGGGACCAAGAAGGGTGCTGAAGTCACTGTCGATGCAACGAAGAAAACCGCGAGGCTTGGCAAGAAAGGCGCCAAGAAAACCGGGGAAGTCGCCGTCGACGTTGCTGATGTGACCGTTGATGCGTCCAAGCAAGCCGGCCACCTGGGCAAGGAAACCGGCAAAGTTATCGCCGAGGGCAGCAAGAAGACCGCGGAAACCGTGGCCGCGGGTGCCAAGAAGACCGGCAAGGCCGTGAAAGAAGGTTTTGAGAAAGTCTTTTGACGAACAGCTACCTTACTCACATCCCACAAACACCGACTCGGGCTTCGGCCATCAACGCCAAAACCCGAGTTGCGTTCCGGATACGAGTAGACGGAGTAAGAAGCCCGGTCAGTTTGTTGAAGGACTGGGAGACTTTTCCAGCAGCGCGAAGCCGGCTACAGTTCCACCGACCGCCGCCGCCCCAAGGCCCGCTACAAGCCCGACAGTCTGGCCGTGGCTCAGCGAACCGACGGTCCAGCCGGCGTTCTTCGCCGCGGCGCCAGTGCCTGCCGGGACCGCCCCGCCTTTGTGGCAACCGTCGTCGTCATCGTCATCGGTGCCAGCCGGGGTCGCCCCGTCTTTGTCGCAATCGTCATCGCCATTAGCCTTCTTGTCCACATCAGGATTGTTCCGCTCCGCCGCGCCCGCCGCCGCGGGCGTCGCGTACTGCCCTGCTCCAAGCAGCAGAGGAGCGAATCCCGGCGCCCGGATCGTGGCGCCGCCTCGATACGCGGCGATCAGCATCTGCTCGTTACGCTTGGCCACGACGACCAGCGCGTTACTCTTGCCACTTGGCACAATCTCCACGCCATCAAGATGAACCGCGGCCTTCGACGTCGCTACGACGCCTTCGTGCAGAACCACTTCCCCCTCGCCAAGGCTCACGGCCGACTGCTCTCGAACTTCTACTCGTCCGGTTGAGCGGGATGAAATCACCGCTGCTGAAGCCCGGTCAGTCCTAACGCGATCGCCATCATGGACCGTTGTCCCGCTCGGCAACAACACTGCATTCGTCCAAACAGTCCCTGCTGTCGTCAGGCTGGCGGCGTCGCCCGCCCACGCTGCCGCCGAAATCATCAAACTCAAACTCAGTGCTATTGTCCAACGCATGGTCTGGAATCTCCTTAGCGGAATTGCCGCTCCCAAGATCTATATCGGCCAACGTAGGCCGCGCTTTAGCCCAGTCTGTCCTTCTCTCTATATGGTTGAGGTCCCGCTGACCGCCCAATGGCGTGAATGCGGTCCGCGATCGCTTCCACAATCTCCGTCTTGAGCCCGGCGAATAGCGGCAGGCACAACACGTTAGCGCTGATCGCGTCTGTTGCGGGCAGGTCGCGGCCCTGCGACGCGTGGCGGGCGCTGTAGAGCTGCTGCCGATGCAGAGGTGGGTCGAAGTAACGGCGTGTCTCGATGTTGTCAGCCCCTAGAAAGCCCTCCAGTTCGTCACGCGTAAATCCCAAAGAGGGTGCGTCGATTACCACCGGAAAATCCTTGCGGCTGCTCCGCAAGGGCGCACCCACGGCCTGCATACGAAGACCGGCAAGCCCCGCCAATCGCTCTTCATAAATCGACGCCAACTCGTTTCTTCGCCGCACACCCTCCTCCACCAGCGGCAGCCCGGCGCGGCCGAGCGCCGCCTGAATCTCGGTCATCCGCGCATTCAGCCCCAACAGGCGGCAATCGTAGTCGTCGCCCTTGCCATAGTTGCGGGCCTGACGTAGACGCCGTGCCAGTTCCCGGTCGCGCGTCGCGATCAATCCACCCTCTCCGGCAACAAGCGGTTTGGTCGGCGTCAGGCTATAGACCGTCGCATCGCCCCAACACGCAACGGACGTGCCGTCGACCTCCGACCCAAACGCGTGCGCCCCATCGTAGATCACCCTCAAGCCGTGCCGGCCGGCGATCTCCTCCAGCTCCTTCACCGCCGCCGGACAGCCGAAAATATGCACTCCCAGAATGGCCGACGTGTGCGTACCGATGGCGTCTTCCACACGCTGCGGGTCGAGATTAAACGTGTGCGGGTCGCAGTCGACCAGCACCGGTTCCAAGCCATTCCAAAGCAGGCTGTGCGCCGTCGCAAAGAACGTAAAGCTCGGTACGATCACCTCACCCGACAGTCCCATCAGGCGCTCGACCAGCATCAACCCCGACGTGCAACTCGATACAGCCACGCACTCGGGAACACCCAGATAGTCCGCCGCTTCCTCTTCGAAATGCCGTACCGTCTCGCCGTTCGTGAGTTGCGACTGCTCCAGCAAACGGCGGATCTCGACCAGAACGGCGTCAACCGGAGGTAATGTCGGCGACGCCAGCGGGACCTTTTCGGCGAACAGTGGCGCTACGGTGTGCGGCGGCGTCAGCGCCGCGAAGTTCGGTGTCTGCTGAATCGGAAATGAAAGAGAAGACATGGTGAGTTGGTCCTCCTAGGCTGCAATACCCGCGCGGTGATACGCCGGAAAGTACCCGCCAGCGTCCACCGCGCCCCCTGCATCCGCCGCGCCCCGGGAACTTGAGCGGCCCAGGTGCAGGCGGCACAATTCTTCGTAAATCGTGGATTGCAGCACACACTTCCACACGAAGAACGGAAAGTGTCTGCCCGAAAACGCGGCCTTGAACGCAAACAGGCTGTCGCGGCTTCCGCCCCGGCCGCCTCCTAGATGCAGGTGCCGATGTCCCCGCGCGGCCGCCCATAAGCGCACCTCGTCCAGCAGCAGCTTCGCTGGCGCGAGCCCCGCATAGCGCTGATCGCTTCCGCTTAGGTGATATTGGACGATGCCGTCGGTTTCGACAAAAACGCCGCCCGCCACAAGCGTCTCACCGTCACATACCGTGAACAGGTGGGCGCGCCCCGGCAACGCATTGAACAGCGCCACGAAGTAGTCAACGCCGAAGAAGTATGAAGGCGCGGCCTGATTCCGGGTCATAGTCTCGCGGTAGAGATCGACAAACCGGCGCAACTTCAACAGGCCTTCATCCTCAGTTACGCGCAAGCCATGCTCGCGGGCTCGCTTGATTTCATGACGCAGCGTTTTGCGATATCCGCGCCAGATTTCCTCTTCCGGCAACGTCAGATCAATGGCCACCGTCGCCCCGCTTTCCTCGATCGGCGTCACAGCTTCGAGAAGAGCCTGATTCCCCAAGACCGAGTTGAGTCGCGTAAACGCCGTCACAGCCTTGCGGGATCTCCAATGCTCCTGCAAAGCCGCCAAGCCTCGCTCGACGAATTCGAGAGAGGTGTTCGCAGCCAACGGCCCCGGATAACCGTACACCGAAGTCACATCGCAGTGCCCTCCCGCCGCGAGGCCTTCGATGGGCCGCAGCAGGTACGGCCAAAGCAGGGCGCTCTTCCCTTCCCGATAGACGGCGAGATAGGCCTCCCCCTCGCCGCGCTCCTGGCACAATTCGTGATAGGCCGCCTCGTGATAAAAGTCGTGCCTGACTCCATCCAGCGCCTCCCGCCAAGACAGCGCGTTCGACGCGGAAACGATATCCAGTCGCGCGGAGGTCTTCATTCTTTTTCCTCCCCGGGTCGCTCCCTCGAACTCACAAAGATCCTCAAATAATGATTTCGACTGCCCGCGCGAAAACATTCAGGGTCAGGGCAGCTTTGACAGCACGGCCGAAAGCGGCGCTTGCAGGCGCTGGGTGCGCCGCACCGCATCAGCTCCTTCCACGAGCGCGCCTTGTATCAGCAGCACTCGGCGCCCGGCGTCGAGACGGGCTAGCGCGGCGTGAACAGCGGGTTCGTTCCAAGCTCGATCCGTCGTGATCCGAAATAGCGCATCGCCCAGTTTGCCGATCTCGTGTGCTTCTCCCGCCGCCCATAGCCGGAAGCCTGAGAAGCCGAAACACGCGTGCTCCCGGCGCGCTTCCTCCCAGCCCTCGACCGGCGCCGGCTCTACTGCCTGCGGCCGTAAGGCGCCGAGCAACCAGTGGATTTCCTGACCGCCCTCGAAGCCCATCCGGCGGTACCATTCATAGACATGTTTGTTCGCCGGGTCGACATCCAAAGCCACCGACCCCAGCCCTTGCGCCGCTCCCAGATCGCGTAAGCCCGCCGCCAACAAGCGACCGCCGATACTCTCCCCCCGGCGGCTCGCCGCTACCCCAATCTGATTTAGAAACACAGCAGCATCGACAACCCGAAACTCCACCGCCCCAACAACCCTCTCGCCAACTTCCTCACCCTCATCGACAGCTACATAAAACACCGCGCCGTCTCTTGCCTCAATTCGCCTCTCAACCCAGCGATCGACGCCACCGCAGTGCCAGATCGTCAGCCCGGCCAGCTCTTTGGGCAACGACAGGCGAATCTGCTCCGCCACCACCGCGCCTTCGCCCAGGCGGGCTCGCCGTACGCGGATCATGCCCCTCTCGAAGCCTCTGCTCGCTCGACATCAAGGTCGTCCATCAGGGCCGTCGGCGCGACGGCAACGCCGCGCCGACGCAGCACGTACGCTACGGTGCGCAGCACGATCATCACATCCAGCTTCAACGACCAGTTGTCGACGTACCAGGCATCCAGCCCCAGCCGTCTGTCCCAACCAACATGATTCCTGCCGTGAATCTGAGCCCAGCCGGTCAGCCCCGGAGGCACGCTATGCCGCCGCCTCTCCTCATCCCGGAAGAACGGCCCATACTTCACAAGCAGCGGACGCGGCCCAACGAAGCTCATCTTGCCCCGCAAAATATCCAGAAGCTGCGGCAACTCATCCAGACTCGTTCGGCGCAACCAGGCGCCCAGGCCCGTGAGCCGCTCGCTGTCAGGCAAACCCGGCGCATCCGTCATGGTTCGGAACTTCGTCACCGTGAAGACGCGCTCGCTTTGTCCCAGCCGCTCTTGCCTGAACAAGACCGGACTGCCCATCGACAGGCGAATCAGCGCCGCAACCAGCGCCATCAATGGAGCCGAGACGATCATCGCCGCCGCAGCCGCCCCTACATCCATCACTCGCTTCAGCCCCCGCGCCGCCGTCCCAGCTCCCCGCGGCGCTGTTCCAACTCGCTGCGGCGCTGTTCCAGTTCGCTGCGCCGCCATCCCAGCTCGCTGCGGCGCCGTTCCGCTTACATCGTCAGGCCGAGGCATCCGCCCGTCTCTCCCCTCGCGGACCCGCCAGTCGTGGCCGCAACCGCCGCCGATCCACCCACCCGCCGTCCCCAACCGAATCGCTCACGATCCGCAAGCCCAGCACGATCAGCCAGCCCCAAACCACCGGTCGGAAGAAAGAATCAAAGCTCCCGCGCGTCGTCATCAACAGCGGACCCAGTACCACGGCCCACAAAGCCAAGCGTGTCGGCACGCCGTTGTCGAAGCGGTCCGCCCAAACCAGCATCACACTCAACAGCAGAAAATATCCGGCCACCCCCGCCGTCCCGAAATTCATGTATGGCTCAGCGACCGCTGAGAAGCCCAGGCCGCCAAAATGCCTATACTTCCACGGCGCCGCCAGCCGGGTCACCCAGTGCGTCGGCGTCATCTCCGACACCGGCACATAGGTAGTGCTTTCCCAATCAAACGCCAAATTCGGAAGGACGCGCCGCAACGCCTGCCAGTAGGTCGTTCCCCAACGCAGGTTTTCGTTCTCCATCAGCCGAATCGTGTGGACCAGCGGTTGCAAGCTGCCGCCCATCTCCTCCACGGCTGACAACGCCCGCACCCCGCCCGCCGCGTCCATCACCGAGCGGTCCGCCAAGCGGTCGTTGCGCATCGAGCGTGCGACCGGAATCGCAATCATTAGCAGCAGCAACGCGCCAATGTACACCGTTCGCGGCAAATGAAAACCGCGCTTGTTCAAAACCGCCAACGTCACCATCAACGGGATCAGTGCAAACCCCCTAACAGCCTGTGGCAGAATACCCTGTTTTCAGGCGGCGAGAAGCAGCGGGGTGGCCAGCGGCGC
>JAQBUE010000036.1 GCA_027624045.1 Acidobacteriota bacterium | reverse complement strand
CTTCAGGATCATCTTGTATTGGAAACACTCCCTCCTTTCAGGATCATCTTGCATTGGACAACTCTCACGTCATCAACGGCGCGGGTGGAGCCGTAGGTTTTTCTCAGGCTGGAAACTTCGATAACTGAGGCCGGCACGTGACTCTTTGTATGGTTGCACTCAGGGGGGTGATGTGGACGCCAGCGGCCGCAGAAGAGTTTGGGGCCAGTGGGATTCCGTGCCGCTACGTTCCCTGCTGGGATGGTTGTGGTGTGAGGTGCCGCGCCAATAATTGAGGTAAGCCGCTTGAGAACGCGCCACGGGTCAGGACGGCGTCGCAGCCGGCTTGCCTGGCTCCTTCGATCAGGTCGGCGCATTCGTGGTTGACGTAGGCGGTTATGGGGATGCCAGCCGTGCGCGGGTCTTCCTTGAGCTTGCGGATGAGGGAAAGCGGGTCGAGCGCCTTCAAGTTCAGGTCGAGGATGATCAGCACGGGGGCGGGGTCGGTCTTGCCAAGCAAGACTTGCTGGTTGCCGGCGAAGCCGACTGAAACACCGACGTGGCGGGCTGTTTCAGCAATCTTCGAAGTAAACATCAGGTCGGAAACGCCTGCGATAACCTGGGGAGGGCTTTTTTGGGGCATGAGTGGGGTCATGAAGTGACTGGGATTCGCTCGGCGATCGTGAAAAAATCGGAACCAGGAAGGTTTGAATAAATGCTGGGACAGCCAGCCGCGCTTCCGCTAAGTCCTTGGGAATCAACGAGTTCTTGGCCAGCGTTTGTGACAGTCCCGATTTTTTCACACCTTGTAGTCCGCTGCGCGCCGTATGTGTTTACGGGAACCGAACAGGTTACGATCACGGCGCTTTGTACAGTCCCCATCTTTTCACAGCCCGTCGGTCTGGCGGCGGCAAGCGGTCTGCTACAGTAGCAAAATAGCCCGGTTATCCACCGGGTCAACACCCATAGACCGCATTGAATGTAGGCTCGAAGAGCTGAGGAGCTTTGCGCTCTGATTCTAGCAGCGGTGGCCGGTGCCAGGTGGGTGGCCGGGGTGGAAAACAATATGGAATCTTCAGTTCACAAAGTGACTGTGGCGCACAGTCCGGATGCCGATGACGCGTTCATGTTCTATGGTCTCGCGACGGGCAAGGTACGCTCGTCGCTGGTGCGGTTCGAGCATCAGCTCGACGATATCCAGAGTTTGAATGATGCCGCCAAGGAAGGCCGCTACGAGATGACCGCCATCTCTTACCATGCATATCCTTATGTGGCGGACAAATACATTCTCACCTCACCCGGCTCGAGCGTTGGTGACGGCTACGGTCCGCTGGTTGTGTCAAAGCGGGCGATGTCACCGGACGAACTGAAGGGTAAAAAGGTCGCAGTGCCGGGACTGCAAACCACAGCGTATCTGGCATTGCGTCTGTATCAGCCGGACTTCGAGGCGGTCGTCGCGCCCTTCGACCAGATTATCGAGCGGGTGCAGAATGGCGCGGTTGATGCGGGTTTGATCATCCATGAAGGGCAGTTGATGTACGACCGAAGTGGTTTGCATCGTGCGTTGGATCTCGGGGTTTGGTGGAAGGAACAACACAACTTGCCGCTACCGTTGGGCGCTAACGCCATCCTGCGCAGTCTTTCAGCGGAGATTCAGAAGGAGTGCGTGGATTGCCTGCGCGCCAGTATCTGCTATGCGCTTGATAACCGCGACGAGGCGTTGCGCTACGCTATGGAGTTTTCGCGTGGCCTCGACGTAGCGACAGCGGAACGGTTCGTCGGCATGTATGTGAACCACCATACAACCGACATGGCCCCGGAAGTGCTTGAATCAGCCCGCAAACTGCTTGCTATGGGCTTCGACGCCGGCCTGATCACGAAGAAGGTCGAACTCGACTACGTATAATGAGGGCCCGGGTTCTCAACTGCTGCTAAAACTGACGCACCAACTCTACCAACCCCGCGTAACAGGAGGACTTTCATGAAGCGATCGGTGCTATTTTTCCGCTGGGGCCGGTTGGCTCTCATCCCCTTGCTTTCCGCCGCCCTTGCGGCGCAAGTTGTATTCCTGAAGGACCCTGATCCGAAGCGGCGCGCCTCCGCGGCCGAGAAAGTCGGCAAGGAAGGCACGTCGGACGACATCCCGGCCTTGGCCGAAGTGCTCAACGATCCGGTAACGGACGTCAGGGCGGAAGTCGTCGGGGCCATCATGCGGCTGGGCACTCAGCACAGCTTGGAACCGCTGGCGAAGGCCACACGCGACTCGACACCTGAGATTCAAGTAATGGCCACCGACGGGCTGGTGAACTTCTACTATCCCGGCTACGTGCAGATGGGCTGGACGGCGGCGCTGAAGTCATTCGGCTCGAGCGTGAAGGGCCGCTTCTCGAAACCGGAACCGAAGTTCGTGGATACCTACGTGCAGAGCCAGGTGTCGCAGGATGTGGTCGCGGCGATTGGCCGGTTGGTGACGGGCGGGACGAGCATGGAGTCGCGCGCCAATGCGGCGCGGGCGATCGGTGTGCTGCGCAGCAACTCGGGCTTGCCGCAACTCGTCGAAGGACTGAAGTCGCGCGACAGCACGATCATCATCGAGTGCGTCCGCTCCATTCGCAAGATCGGCGACAAGAGCGCCGGCCCCGAGATGGTCTTTCTGCTGCGCGACCTGGATGAGGATGTGCAGTTCGAGGTAGTGCGGACGATGGGCCAGTTGCAGGTTCAAGAGGCTATCCCGGAGCTGACGAACTTATTGCGGAGCAGTTCGAAGAAGGGGATCCGGCGGCAGTCGCTGATCGCGATTGCGAAGATGCGTGATCAGGAACAGCGACCGCTCTTCCAGCAGTATCTGCAAGACCGCGACAAGCAGCTGCGAGCGGGGGCGGCGGAGGGTCTCGGACGCCTGGGGAACAAAGAGGACCTGCAATCGGTGATCGACGCGTTCGCGAAAGAGAAGAGCGAATCAGGGCGCTTGTCAATGGCGTTCGGGGCGGCGAGCCTGGGAGACTTGAGCTTCCTGACGTATCTCTACGACGGGCTGAACTCGAGCTTTCACCGGCTTGAAGCCAGACCCTTCCTCGTGGAGCTGTCGCGCGATGAAGCGGTACTCAACGATCTCTACCGGCCGCTGACAACTGGCTCGAACGACCAAAAGAAACACATTGCCTACGTCGTTTCCATCAATGGGAATAAGGAGAGCATGGCTCACCTGGAGAAGCTGACGCACGACCCCAATACCGAGGTCGCGCAAGAAGCCATCCGCGCGCTGAAGAACTTGCAGGCGCGCCTGTAGGCAAGCTGACGTTGCGGGGTTAGCCGGGAGAAGGATGAGCCGGGAAAGAGAAACGCTACTTGCGTTTCTGCTTCTGCTGCCCGACGCGGATCTTGTTCTGCGACGCCTTCATCTCGCCCCACGCCTTCCAATCAAAGCGCTGCGCCGCCTCTTTGAGATAGGCATTGACGTCGGAGCCCTTGGGAAGCACGGCAACGACCGTGGCGTACTCGGCTGCGTCAGGGTTCTTGATTCTGTATCGTTTGGTGTTCGGGACCGCCATATATTTTCCACTTTAGCATAGGATTCGGGGCCTGCCGGCGGGGAAGTTGCGGGGCGGGAAGGGGCACTGGGCCGGTATGAGATCGGGTGAGGCCGGCGTAAGCTCAGCTCACTGCTGCTCGCCGCCGCGAACGGATACACTAGTTGCTCATGGCTCCTGACCGGCATCGGCTTATCGAAGGGATGCTGCGGCACTATCCGTTCGTGATCAAGAATTTTCGCGCTTACTTCCAGAACCTGTACCGGCGCAAGATCCTCAAGAGCAGCGTGGTCACGCCTTACTCGGCGATTTTCTACGCCACCCACAAGTGCAATCTTGATTGCAGCTATTGCACGCAAAAGAACCCGGAAGTTTTCAGTGAAGAGTTAGACACCGCGACGACGATCCGGTTATTCCACAAGCTGCGTAAGGACGTCGATACGCTGCTCATCACGGGCGGGGAGTGCACGATTCGCCCGGACATCGAGGAACTGGTGCGCGCCGCGCGAGAGGATGTAAAGTTCCGCTCGATCCTGATCGTTACGAACGGAGTTCTGCTCGACAAGCGCAAAGCGATGCTGAAGCATCTCAATGGCATTATCTGCAGCCTTGACGCCATCACACACGATCCCTCCGAGCCGATGTCGAAGTCCGCGGCCGTTCCGAGGGTGAAGGAAAACCTACTCATGGCCAAGGAACTTCTACCGCCGGGTTCGATTACGGTGAGTTGCGTTCTCGAGTTGTGGAATATCGAGGAAGCCGAGAAGATCCTCGCCTTCTGCCAGGAGCACGATTTTCAGTTTTCCGTGCAATCGGCGCAGAACAACGGCAAGTATCCGAACTTCACGTTCATCAAAGACCAGCGCTATCAGCGCTTCGTTGACAAGCTGATCGACATGCGCGAAAAGGGCGAAGCGAAGATCAACGGCACCCCGAAGCTGCTGCGAACGATGCTGCGCTTCGAGGAGTTCAAGTGCTATCCGACGATGTTCCCGCGAGTCTACCCGAACGGCGATATTTTCTACCCTTGCGAGGTTCTGAGGAAGATCGCGGGCAACGTACTTGAAGAAGGCTCGATTTCGGCCGCGTTCGAGCGTGGCCGCCGCATCTACGGCGAAGCGCCGCAGTGCAAGAACAACTGTTTCCTGTTCGGAAACGTTTTATCGTCCTATTACGTGGAAGACTTCTGGGGACTGGCCGCCGACACCGTCCGAACGCATTAAGTTCCGGACGCTGTAGACGGCGTGGGCGGCTGTCTCGGCAAGGTGCTTGTGGAAGGCGCCCGTGTAGGCAAGCGTGATGACTTCGCCGCTATCGAGAACGAGTTCAGTGACGGTCGTCTGATTCTGATTCACACGTTCTTCGCGAACCGGGGGGTCCTTTGCTTCGGACACATAGACGGGGATGTAGTGTTCGCCGCCGACGCGGATGTCGCAGATGAGGGAGAGCGGAAGCGTCCCCGCCAGCTCGCCCGTTTGCACGGGAACGAATAGCAACTCTTCGTCCCTCAGCAGAAGATAGAGCGGCTCGTTGACCGGAAGCGCCTGATCATGCGGCAAGCGGCCCGAGATAAGCTTGCCGCCGTTGAGCAGATATGCGGCGCCGTAGCGGGCTTGCAGCTTGCGCTCGTGATCGGGATCACGCAAGCGGCGCACGGCGATGGAAAGCACGAGAAGCAGACATCCGGCGGCCGCCAGCCAGAGCTTCGAGAAACTGATGGCGAGGGTGATCACGATCAGCGCGACGCCGGCCGTCAGGAACTGGACGCGGCGCCATTCGGGCCGCCGCCGCTGCCGCCGAAGTTTTGGGAGCAGCAGGACGACCCAGAAAAAACCGTAAAAGAGCGCGGCCATCCCCCTCCCCGGCTTCCCCGATTTCGCCGGCCGTGCCGTGCGCTCGTTCAGCTCGCTCAAGCGCCCAACTCCCGTTTGAAAACTTCGACAAGCCGCTGCGTATGCCGGTCGACCAGATCGCGTGTTTCGGCTTCCACCATGATGCGCGCGAGCGGCTCGGTGCCCGAGTAGCGGACGACGATTCGGCCCAGGCCGTTCAGCTCGCGGCTGCTTCTCTCAACCGCTTCGGCGAGCACGGGCACATCTTCGATGGCGGGCTGGTGGGAGACTCGCACGTTTTCGAGGGCCTGAGGAAACACCTTCAGCCGTTGTTTCAGCTCGCTCAAGGGTTTGTTCTCGGCGGCAAGGATTCGCAGCATCATCAGGGCCGTCAATAGTCCGTCGCCGGTCGAGGCATAGGCGCGGAAGATGATGTGGCCTGACTGCTCTCCGCCTAAGGCCGCGCCGCTGCGCAGCATCTCTTCGAGGACGTACTTATCGCCGACGGGCGTGCGCGCCATCGAGATGCCGTCGTCGGCCAGCGCCTTCTCGAGGCCCATGTTGGCCATGATCGTTGTGACGATGTGATTTCCGGGAAGCGCGCCGGAAGCGGCCAAGTAGCGGGCGGCCAGCAACAGGATCACATCCCCATCAACGAGCGAGCCGTCTTCGGCGACGAACAGGGCTCGATCGGCATCGCCATCGAAAGCGACCCCGATAGCACCGCCACTTCGCTCGACCCGGTCCTGAAGACTTTGCATGTGCATCGAGCCGCAGGCTTCGTTGATGTTGCTGCCGTCCGGCTGATTCGCGAAGATCCGGGCATCGACTCGCAACTGCTCGAAAAGCTTCGGCGCGAGGGCGGATGCGGCTCCGTGCGCGCAGTCGACGATCACCGTTTTGGCGATGAGCCCTGGAGCGGCCTTGGCGGCAGAAACGAGATGGTCGAGGTACGCCTCGTCGAGAGCCGGCTCGGGTGTAAGCGTGGCGGCCGAGAGCGTTTCGTCAGATTCCCGCAGGCGGAGGATCGCGGTCTCCAAAGTCGCCTCGCGGGCGTCATCGAGCTTGGCTCCTGAAGATCCAAACACTTTGATGCCGTTATCACGAAAAGGATTGTGAGAGGCGGAGATCATGATGCCCGCCGAGAACTCACCGCTGCGAGTCAAGTAGGCTACACCGGGCGTGCTGATGACGCCGGCGAAACGAGCCGGAACGTTCCTGGCCAGCAAGCCCGCGGCGAGAAGTCCGGCGATCTTGGGACCCGACTGGCGAGTATCCATGCCGATGAGCACGTTCGACTGCTCATCTTGTGCCCGCAAGCTCTCACCGAGGGCCAGACCAACCGCAAATACGGTGCGATCGTCGAGGGGCGGCTCACCGGCCACGCCGCGGATGCCGTCTGTTCCAAAAAGTTGCTTCGCCATGAATTCTATTGGGGGAATTCCGCCAACGGGAACCCCTCAGGGGGATCTCCTCATCTCGACGTTAACCGTAACGTGTGCGTCCCCTTCAAAACGAACATAGGGATCCGAAACGAACACCGCTGCGTGAAAGCTTTTCGCTCCCGCGGCACCGCTGAGATCGATGCGATCCGTTGTCACGGCCGCCAGCAGGCTAAGGCGGTTGCGCGGGCCGACGATGGTGAGAACGGGAGGGGTCACGGTATAGGAATCGAGGACATAACCGCTATCGGGAGCGCCCACAAAACTGGGCTCGACGGGCACTTCCCGGCGGACCCGCGGCTCCAACCGAAGGTGCAATTGCGACGGGATGGCCCTGACGAACTCGATACCCCGCGGCAGGTTCAGGCTTGCGCTTGTCACCGTAAAGGTCTGCTCGCCCGGCCCGCTGACTCCAGACAGATCCAGTTCGGCGTTGAGTGGACCGGCGTCGATCTCATCAAGTTTTCGGCGCACGCCGCGGATCACGACCGTCACGCGATGGGCCTGATCGGGATCGATTTCAAGCCCGTCGGGGACGTTGACGTACTGCGGCTCCGCCTCCAGGACACGTTCGATTTCCGGCTGTGTCACCGAGAATGTCCAAATCATCAGCGCGGCCGCGAAGGCCCCAACCTTGAGCCAAAAATTCGGCCGTAGCGCGTCTGGAATCCTTTGCATTGCTTTATTCGCTAGCTTCCCGTGCTCGCGGTTGAGTTGCCTTGTGGTAAATCCGAGATGGGCTGCGCAGGGGTCTCTTCGGCGGGGGTCCCTTCGGCGGAGGTCTCTTTGGCAGGCGTCTCGATCAGCGGTACGGGTGTGCCGAGAGGCGCGGCCACAATCGGTCCGAAGTGTTGGATGATTCGCAGGCGCACGCGGTCGAGCGATACGTCCTGCTCAATGTTACCGCCCAAGGCGATCGAGATGCGGCCCGTCATTTCGGACACAACGATCGTCATGCAATCGCTTTCTTCGGTAATGCCGATCGCGGCGCGATGCCGGGTGCCCAGCGAGCGCACGAGCTCGGGGTTCGTCGTGAGCGGAAGAAAGCAGGCCGCCGCGGCGACCTGACCGCGGCGAATGATGACAGCTCCATCGTGCAACGGCGCCTGCCGCTGGAAGATGGTAATTAACAGATCGGAAGTCAGCCGGGCGTCCAATACCACGCCGCTTTGCACGAAAGTCCTCAAACCGGTTTCACGCTCCAGGACGAATAAGGCGCCGACCTTGTCCTCGGAAAGCTGCGCCACAGCGAAAATGATGTCTTCGTAATCAGATCGCGCGACTTGCTTTGGGCGTCCGCGCGGGACGAGGCTGAGAGCAAGCTGCCGCAGGGTGCGGCGGATTTCGGTCTGAAAAATCACGATGATTGCGAGCGCCGCGTAGGGCAGGACACTCTCGATCAGCCAGCGGATCGCCCCGAATCCCAGCCATCCGGATACTTGGTAAAGCGCGGCTACAATCAGCATTCCCAAGAATACGGGTGCGGCGCGCGTCCCACGGATGACGAGGAGCAAGTGGTACAGCAAGTACGTAAGGACGAGGATCTCCGCGATGGCCCGCAGAGGGGCTAGAATCGCAGGTGTAAGCATGCCTCCCAACATCCGCTAGAACCCGCCAAAAATAACCTCCTAAGTGTAACGAACCGGGTGGAATTCCTCGCCGGCTCGATTTTAATATCCCAGCCCACGTCCCTGGCTCGCCGGCGCCCGAAGGGAGTAAAGATTTTTCCCGCTGGAATGCCGCGATCGCCATTGTTTCCGCTACCCTGCTAGAGCAGCTATGACAGCTCGGCCGACATTGCGCATTCTCACCGTTTGGCTGCTCTGCGCCACGCTTGCGGCGTTCGGACAGAGCGCGACGGAGGAAGCCTCCCAGCCAAAGCTGACCTTTCGCGGTGAGCCGGTGGTGCTGCCGCTGGAGTGCCAGGAGGAGCACCTGTTGCGCGCCGGTCTGGTGTGCAACGACGTTACACCCTGCACTCTTGTCCTCGAACTTGTGGCGATCGGCGGCCTCGGCGACCGCATCTTCGTGATGGGGAATGTCCACGCCTCGACCGGTACGGTGTCATCGGTGCTGCTCGCCAGCGAGGATGGCGGGACGACATGGACCGAACCGATCGAGCGCATCTCGGGCGGCAGTCTTGAGATCTTCCGCTCGGTTGGTTCGGGGAGCGGCTGGATCGGAGGGCAGCAGTGGGAAGCCGATAGCTCACCCATACCCTTCCTGCTAGCGACACGTAATGGCGGCGATCGGTGGTCCCGCCGCGACGTTTGGGAGCAGGATGACCGAAACGGAATCGTACTCGGACTTGATTTCGAAACGGAAAGCCACGGCTATCTGGTTATTGAGCGAACCAATACGGACGCCGACCCTTTCGAACTTTACGAAACAAGGACCGCGGGCAGTTCGTGGGGCATCCGGGAGTTATCGAGCGAAGAGCCGGAGATTCCGTTCGAGGTTGTCCAAGCCGCTGAAAGCCGGCGCCTTCGAGGCGACTCCTCGAACGGAGCTTACTGGATCGAGGAGAAGCAGGGAGACGACTGGAAACCGCTCGCTGCTTTCGCGCCCCATGTCGGCACTTGTAACAACATGGAGCGCGGGGACGAGAAAGCTCTTGAGGGGGCAGGTCGAACCGCTCCCTGAGGGGCTATGGACAAGATCGGGAACGGTCCACGGGCGCGCTGTATCTGTTTATTGGAACCAAGGAAATTACGATCACGGCGCCTGGTTCGGCCCGCGATTTTTTTTACGGCCTGGGAGTTCGCGCTCGACCCCTGCTAAAATCGACTTTTCAAGGGAACATCGAAAGGATTTCTTCATGACTCGCAAACGCCTCCTGCTCGCCGTCGCCATCGTGCTCGCCGTCGTACTCTTCTGGCCGACTGACAGCAACCAGACGATGGCCAAAACAGGCGATCCGCTCGTGGACGGATTTCTGATGGTCGAAGTCGCCTCCGTGGCCGACGCCGTCGAACAAGTGCTCGGCCAGCGGGCCCACATGTCGAGCGACATCCAGCCCGTGTTCCCCGCGAAGATCGCGGGTCCGGCGGTCACCGTCAAATTCAGGAAGGAAGAGCACAAGGATGGCAGCAAGGATTTTCAAGGCGCGCTCGATGCCATCGACAACGCCGCGCCGGGCTCGATCTACGTGATCACGTTCGAGGATGGCAAGGATGTGGCGGGGATCGGCGGGTTGATGGGCACGGCCATGAAGGTGCGGGGCCTCGCCGGCGCCATCATTGATGCGGGCGTGCGGGATACGCCGCAGCTTCGTAAGATTCAGTTTCCGACCTTTGGTGGCAGACCGGTCCCATCAACGTCGATCAATCACTACCGCTTCGCCGGGGCGAACGTCGAGATCATGTGTGCCGGCGTGAAGGTTCGTCCAAGCGATATCATCGTCGCCGATGAAGACGGCGTGGCCGTGGTCCCGCGCGAGCATGCCAAGGAAATTCTCGATAAGGCGATCGCGAACGACCAAACCGAACACGCTATGTATCCCTTCATCGAGAAGTTCAAGTCGATCAAGAAGGCCGTCGCGGAATTCGGCCGGATCTAGCCTGCAAGGGCTGTGAAAAACCGGGGACTGTACGAAAAAACCGGCGGGGAGCAGGGGATGGTTCTATCCCGGCACGGCCAGCCGTCAATAATCAGCCACCGAGCCCATCCGGCGCAAAGTTCTTAGGCCATTCGAACTTACGCTCCTTCGACAACTCCGCCAGCCGCGTCTCGTCGATCTCGACACCGATGCCGGGGCCTTCCGGCAGCGTCACATAACCATCATCACGAAGTGACCAACTGCGCTTGGCCAAGCCCGGGCAGCCGGTCGTCCGGCGAGTAGCGTTCGTGAATCAAAAAGAGCGGTATCGAGGCAGCCACGTGCAGGCTGGCCGTCATGCCCAGTGGCGTCATCGTACAATGCGGCGCCAGCGGGACGTAGAACTCGCGACGGCTAAGCTTGTCAATATCATTGACATCATTGCATTTTGAAATTACAATATATTCATAACTTTCGACAAGAGGGGATTGACATGCTTGCCACACTCGCAACCCCAACCAAACTACGAGTAGCCGACGAGGTCTGGATCGCAACAGCAATGCTGCATCGAAAGTACCCCGACCGGAAGGACTTCGCGGTTCAGGAGATTATTGAACAGGCAGCGTCCGAGAACGTCACCGGACGCTTGCGCCAGGGTCTTTCGGTTCACGCCTACTCGCACTGTGTCGCGAACCTGCCGCCCAACCCAGCAACGTACCGCATGCTGACCTCAACAGGGAAAAGCCGTCGCCGGCTTTACAAGCCCGGTGACTCGACTCATGTTGGGCGCACCGGCAAGACACGCCCTGACCCTGGGCAGATTCCCGAGGCTTACCACGAACTGCTGGGTTGGTACGATCGCGACTACGCGAAACAAGAGCCCGCTTCGGCCTATGAGAATGACCCCATCCTTGCCTTGCGCGGCGTCGGCGCGGAGATTTGGAAGGACGAAGACCCCGATGAATACATCCGCAAGCTCAGGGAGGACTGGCGGTGAGCCGAATATTCTGGGACAGCAACCTGTTCGTTTACTTGATCGAGGATGCGGGGCCTCGCGGCGAAAAGGTAATGAAACTGCGCAAGCGAATGATCGACAGAGGTGACGTACTCTGCACGTCAACCATGACTTTGGGTGAAGTGCTCGTGAAGCCCATCCAGTTGGGCCGAAACGATCTGGTCGAGCGCTATGAGCAGGCCCTTACCTCGGGCTCGGTGCTGCTGATCCCGTTCGATGCGGGCTCAGCGCGAACCTACGCCGGCGTCCGCCAGGATAGGTCGATTCGAGCGCCGGACGCGGTTCAGCTTTCATGCGCGGCCGAGGCTCGATGCGATATGTTCATCACGAACGATGATCGATTGAGCCGCAAAGCAGTGCCGGGGATTCAGTTCATCGTGCCACTGGAGAAGGCGTTTCTCTGAACGCGGCTTAGACCCGTCGCACGACCGGCCGGAGATGCAGGGGCACGCGGTGCCGTGCCCGCGCCCCCCCAAACTCCGCTATCCTAGTTCCGCACCACCATGCCCATTGATTGGATTACCATCGCCGCGGTCGTCACCCCGTTTCTCAAGGCCTACATCGCTGACCGCGCCAGACAGCTAGCCAAACAAAAACTCGACGACACCTTCAAAGCCGTCACCACCAAAGACACGCTGACGAAACTCAACGAAGCCTTCACCCTCCGCTTCGGCAAAGAGCTCGACAGCGTTATCGACCTCCCCACACTCGCAGCCGAACCCTACCGGGAAGCCCTAGAAGCCTTCCTCCAGAACCACTCCGTGCAGGACGTTCTTCAGGCCCCCCTCGACGGCCAGTCCCCTGTAGATTGGAAACTGCTGCGCGGCACATGGGACGAGTTCTACCTGCCCGGCGGCGAGCGCCTCATCACTCTCCCCGAAGACTTCGATTGGGCCAAAGTCGCCAAGCTCTACGCCAAGGCCGTCGAACGTCTCGGCGTCGCTGACCCCGAACTCCGCCCCGTCATTCAAGCCCTGGCCACCATCCGCACGGCGGAGAGCGCCCAGCGAAGCGCCGAGGCCAACATGAGAGCCGCCGACGCCACCGAGCGCATCGCCGGCCCCGCACGCGCCTTCGACCTCCCCCGCTACGCCCGCGCCATTAAAGAAGCCTTCGCCCATCTACAGCTCGCCCCGCTCACCGACGACTGGACCTACTACGAGCGCGACAACGCTGTCCGCCTCGAAACCATCTACGTTCCGCAATCCGTCAAGCAGGCCCTGCCGCCCCGCGACGTCACCCGCGACTACTTCCAACTGCTCAAGAAAGAGCAGCGCGGCCACGGCATCGAAAGCGATGAAGAAGAGGTCCAGCAGCGCAAGCAGGAATACGCCCAGCTCAGCACCCGCCCGCTCATGGAAGTCGTCGACGACCCGGCCCAGCAGCGGCTCGTCATCCTCGGCGACCCGGGGCTCGGTAAATCAACGCTACTCAAGCATCTGGCGCTGCGTTGGGCCGAGGATCCCGACGGCAACTCTCTAGCTCTCTTCATCGAGCTGCGCCAGGCCATGCGCGAGAAGCGCGAACATATCTTTCTCGACTACCTGCAGCACGGCAACCGCGCCACTTGTTGTCTCCCGAGGAACGAGATCGACCAGCACCTGAAGGACAACGATTCCCTGGTCCTGTTCGACGGTCTCGACGAGGTCACCGAAGGCGATCGTAGCGACGCCGTTGCCGCCATCATCCGTTTCGCCGCCGACTACCCCCAGGCCCGCATCATCGTCACCACGCGCATTCACGGCTATTCCACGGGCTCAACCAACCCGCAAAAGTTCAGCGACGCCGGCTTCGAGCAGTTCACGCTGCAGGATTTCGAAGAGCCCGAGATCGATCGATTCATCAACGTCTGGTATCAGGCCGCTTTCAGTAACGTCGCCGACCGCGAACGCTATCAGTCCCGCTTGCAAAGCGCTCTCGACGAATCCCCCGCCATCCGCGAGCTGGCCGCCAACCCGCTTCTGCTCACGATGATGGCCATCCTGAGCCGCAATCAGGACCTGCCCCGCGACCGCTGCGACCTCTATGAGAAATGCGCCGAGCTGCTGCTCAAGAACTGGGACCTCGAAAAGTTCGAAGAGCTGAAGGACGACAAACAAGCTCTTGACATCACCGACAAACTAGGCCCAAGGCAAAAGATGCGAATACTGGAGCGCGTCGCCGCCGCCGCGGAAGACGAGGAAACAGGCCTCGCGGGCAACCTTATTTCCGAAGACAAGCTCAAGCCCATCGTCGAGGAGGAGTTGAAGCAACTTGGCGTCGACGGTGCGTGGTGGGCTGCCGACAAGCTTATTCGGATGCTCCAGGAACGCAACTTCATGCTTGCCTACATGGGCGACCGTCAGTACGCTTTCGTCCATCGCACCTTTCTGGAGTACTTCCGCGCCCGCGACCTCAAGTATCGTCTTGAGAAAACGACCGACTTCAAGATCGCCGACCTTCGCCGTGTCTACCGCGACGGGTGGCCCAAAGATGAATGGCATGAGGTGCTGCGCCTGCTCAGCGGCCTCATCGGCCCCGAACACGCGGGCGCTTGCGCTAACGAGTTATTGGAACAACATGACGCCGAAGACGGTCACCGGGCGGTGATCCTCGCCGCTCAGTGCCTGCTGGAGGTTCGCGAGCTTGGGCTAGTCCATGATGTTCGGGCCGTGGCGCGTCGCAGGCTCATAGCTCTCACTGGGTTCGACCTCCCCTACTACTACGAACCGTGGAGCGATGAGGCTACGCAAGTTGCGCGAGTACGAGTAGGAGCTGTCCAGGAGTTGGCGCGGGGCTGGAAATCCGATCCTGACACGATTGTCCGGCTCAAACAACGCGCCGCCGAGGATGATTTCTGGCAGGTCCGGCAAGCGGCGGTGCAGGAGTTGGCGCGGGGCTGGAAAGCCGATCCCAACACCGTCATTTGGCTCAAACAACGCACCACCCGAGATGACCATTGGGCGGTCCGGCAAGCGGCGGTCCAGGAGCTGGCCCGGGGCTTTGAATCCGACCCAGAGACCCTCGCGTTACTAAAGCAACGCGTCACTGAGGATTACCAGTATCCGGTCCGGCAAGCGGCGATCCAGGAGTTGGCGCGGGGCTGGAAATCCGATCCTGACACCGTCGTCTTGCTCAAGCAGCGCGCCGCCGAGGACGTCAGCCGGGAAGTACGCTGGCAGGCCCTGGTGGACTTGGTGCGGGGCTTCAAAGACGACCCCGACACCGTCGCGCTGCTCAAGCAGCGAGGCACCCAGGATGACGAGTATATGGTCCGGCACGCTGCCGTTCAGGAACTAGCGCGGGGCTGGAAATCCGACCCCGACACCGTCGTCTGGCTCAAGCGACGTGCCGCCGAGGATCAAGACATGGGTATCCAGCAAGCGGCGATCGAGGAATTAGCCCAGGGGTGGAAATCCGACAAGACCTTCGTTTGGCTTATGAAACGTGCCGGTAAGGACAACAGCGGGGCAGTCCGACAGTCGGCACTCCTGCAGCTAGCACACTACTGGAAATCCGCCCCCGAGACCATTGTCTTGCTCAAGCAACGCGCCGTCCACGACCACCACTATAGGGTCCGATGGTCGGCGGTCCGGGAGCTGGCACGGGGCTGGAAATCTGACCCTGAGACCATTGTCTTGCTCAAGCAGTGCGCCGCCTCAGATGACGAGTGGGAGGTCCGACAAACAGCGGTCCAGGAGGTGGCTCGGGGTTGGAAATCCGAGCCTGACACCCTGGCCTTGCTCAAACAACGCGCCGCCGAGGATCGCGACTACCCGGTCCGACAAGCGGCGGTCGGGGAGTTGGCGCGGGGCTGGAAATCCGACCCCGACACCGTCGTCTGGCTCAAACAACGCGCCGCCGAGGACATACACGAAGATGTCCGGTATGCCGCGGTGCGGGAGTTGGCGCGGGGCTGGAAATCCGACCCTGACACCGTCGCGTTGCTCAAACAACACGCCGCCGAGGATACAGACGTAGATGTCCGGCAAGCGGCGGTGCGGGAGTTGGCGCGGGGCTGGAAATCCGACCCCGACACTGTGGTCCTGCTTCAGAAACGGGCCGCCGAGGATAAAAGCGAATACGTCCGGCGAGCGGCGATCCAGGAGTTGGCGCGGGGCTGGAAATCCGACCCCGACACCGTCGTCTGGCTCAAACAACGCGCCGCCGAGGATACACACGAAGATGTCCGGCAAGCGGCGGTGCGGGAGTTGGCGCGGGGCTGGAAAGCCGACCCCGACACCGTCGTTCTGCTCAAACAACGCGCCGCCGAGGATACACACGAAGATGTCCGGCAAGCGGCGGTCCAGGAGTTGGCGCGGGGCTGGAGGAGTGATCCTGACGTTCAGCAGTTCCTCGCCGATCTCAAGAAGCGCTAGCCCGGCCTGTCACCCGTGAAAGCCGACCCCGCACTGGGGCGAGCGGCTACTTGGGCTTGAAAGAAATCTTGCACTCGCCCGCCGAGCCGTCGTAGGTCAATACAAGATTCTTGGGTTTATGTTTGGGTCTCACCTGGAAGAACAGAAAGCCGTGAACCGTTTCTCTGGTGGCGCCGATCGGCAACTCGATTTCAGCCAGGCGTCCGGCGAGTGTACCGGTTTCGCGCTTTTCCTCGGTCACGGTAGGAAGGCCTTCACCTCCTCCGCCACCTCCGCCGCCGATGCCACCCCCGGGCCCGCCGACCCCTCCTAAACCGGGAACGCCGCCGCCGAAGACAGGCTCATTCCGCTGCGCGAATACACCGCCCCCCGCCGTGCCGCCATCTCCGAGCACGAGTACGGCCTCACCGGCGATGCGGTCGGGGGATTGCGCCGTCGAGCGCTCGTTGTTCTGATAAGAGCGCAGCAGAAAATCATCTCTTCGAATGATGACTTCCGAGTTATACAAAGGACGTACTTCGATCTCAACGAGGATGAACTCGTTGTCGAGGTCATTACCCAAGCGAGACTGCATCTCGCTCACGTCACGCACGAGACGCGCTTTGAAAGCAACATCGGCCAGTTCCGCCGTGACCCAGACCGGGGGCTCCGCGGCGGAGAGCAGGCATACCGAAAAGACCGCGAAAACGGCTGTGAAAAAACGTGGCATAGGCCCGCCGAGAAGCGGATTCATTGCGATTATGACACAAAAGGAAGCAGCGAGAACGTCGGCGTCGTATCTCGATTGTGGGCTGCATCACAATGGCCCTGGCAGCGGTAGCGTCTCAGTTCGAATCCAGCAGTCGGGAATTGACAAGGGAGGAATGTGTGCCCTTTGGGGTGGCTGGAGCCCGGTTGGGTAAGGACGCTGAAGCGCCCTAGAGGCGAAAATACGCTACTATCGGATTTTTCCTGATCGTGAAAACTCACACTTCTCAGCGGCGCGGCATAGCATGGATTCTGTCAGGATTAGGCCTCCAAGTTTTGGGAGCCACCCTGATCTGGCGCACGTTGCCGGATTTCGGCCCGGATGTAATTGGCGGCGTGGCCGCGGTCGTCTGCGGTTCCCTGCTGATCACCTGGGGCGTCGTGCAACGAGCCAAGCAGACCGCGCGCTCGCCGGCGAGGGTTGATCAAGGCGGCTGGCTTCCCGAGCCTGAGTTGCGCGGCGTCACTCCGCGAGTCGTGCGCCTCAGCCGGTCCGGACGGCGCATGGTCGCCTGGTGGGCGATCCTACTGATGGCGATTCCCGTCTACACCTGGTTCGTGATGCAGCGCCAGGACCGCCCGAGTGTTGACTATTCCGAAGACTATGTCGAAGCGAGCGCGACGATTCACGAGAAAGCGGTCAGGGACGTGGTTGGAGGTAAGAGATTTTACCTCTACTACAATTTCCACCTGGCGGGCAGCGAGGAAGTCCGCGCTTCGGTTAGCGTATCCGAGAGCAACTACAACAAACACAATGTCGGCGATCCGCTGAAGGTGCTCTACTTGGCGCCGAACCCCGCCGTCCATGAAGTCCTCGATTTGGACGCAAAACGACCCGCGCCGACGGTGATCTGGTTTGCTGCCGGGCTAGCGACGCTGCTTCTCGCCGTGTTCGAGATGATCCGGCGGCGTCACAAGAAGATCACGGCGTTTGGCGCGCCCGCGGCCGGCAAGATTGACATGGTGTATCGGCGTGGCGCCGGCTACGTCTACACCGTGCGCTGCGACGCGGGCGGAGTCGAGAGCTCAATACGGGCGACGGGGCGAGAGCAGGCGGTCCTCGAAGGCGAGACTATCACGGTCCTCTACCTGCCCCAGAAGCCCGAGGAGAGACTCATCTACCGGCTGAGCATGTACGAGGCTGTATAAACCACGCGGGCTGAGCTGGACCGCTGAAGGCAGGAAACTTGCAAACGTGTCTTACGAAATGAACGCCCCTATTCAACCGTTTCAGGCAAGGCAAGCGGAGTACTCATGATCGATCTAGTGAAGCTCCATCACGTATCATTCGCGATTCGCAACCTCGAACGATCTCGGAAGTTTTTCGGCGAAGTCTTGGGGCTTGCCGAGATCGAAAGGCCCTCCTTTCGCTTTCCGGGAGCTTGGTATGCGCTCGCCGATCGCCAGCTCCACTTGATTCAAGCCAGCGAACCGGAACCGGACGTACGGCCCCGCATCAGCCGTTCCGACCACGTCGCGCTCGAGGTTCGGGACATCGAGGCCGTGCGCGGACGTCTCGCCGAGGCCGGAGTCGAGTTCCGCGAAGGCGGCAACCGCGACTTGGGCATGGAGCAGGTGTTCTGTCAGGACCCGGACGGCCATGTGATCGAATTTGTTCACTATTCGGACGCCTGACATGCAACCGGGCGGCTGCGAGGTCCGTCGATCCTAGCAGGTCTTCTTTGTGAAGGAGTATGGGGCGAATGGAGTGCGAATGGTGAAATGGTTTGCCGCGATCGTTCTTTGTGCTGTCAGTGCCGCAACGGCCTCGGCGCAATCAGCCGAGCTTGGGCTGACGGTGGGCCGGTCGGTGCTCAATTCCAGCGGCATCGGCTCGCTCACATCGTTCGAAGCCGGCACGACTCCGGCCGGACTCGGGGACGGAGTTCGGATCGGGGCGCGCTGGGTGACGAATAGCTGGGTGTTCCTGGGACACGAATTCAGCTACGCTTACCAGCGCTCGTCGCTAAAGATTGGCGATCAGCCAGCACGGGGCATGACGGTCCAGAACATGTATTACAACTTCGTGGCGCATGCCACGCCCGAGGGTACGGTGGTGCGGCCCTTCGCTACCGCCGGGGTCGGTGTGTCAGTGTTCTTCCCGCCAGGGGCCTCGTCGCTATCGGGCGGCGGCGACAATAAGTTCGGCTACAACTATGGCGGCGGACTGAAGTTCAAGCTGACTGACAAGTTTGGTCTGCGCTTCGATGTGCGCGACCATGTGACAGGGAAGCCGTTCAAGCTTCCGGATGCCTCTGGAAGGCTCCATAACGTCGAGTACTCGTCGACGTTTTCGCTTCTCTTTTAGGGGGTGGCGGTAGGGGCTCAGCGGCTGACAGCGTGAAAGCCGCCGCCCGGAGCTGCCGCCCGTTTCAAGAGCGGACAACTCAGGACTTATAGCGCGGCGGCTGGCTGTCAGAAGCTCAGAAGGGCTTCGGGCTCGGACTCAAACGTCTCGAACACGGTATAGAGTTTGGTGATCTGAAGCAGATCGCTCACCTTCTGTTGCAGGTTGACCAGCTTCACTTTGGCGCCCTGATTCGAGGCTGTGGTGTAGCTGGATACGAGCTCGCCGAGACCCGAGCTGTCGATGTAGCCGACATCTCCGAGGTTCAGCACAATCTTCTTCTGTCCCTTGCCGAGAATTTCCCTGACCGTATCACGAAGCTTGCCGGACCCTTCACCTAGTGTGATGCGTCCGCTTAAATCGACCACCGTAACGCCATCCACGTCACGAACGTTGGTTGCTAGACTCACTTCCTCCTCCTTCTCGCTCAATGTTTGCGCTATCTTCTTCACCATCATAACTTCTGTGCCGTGCGGTGATGCGGGACGAAAACTAATTTCGTCGACGAATGCCCGCGAGAGCAGCAGCCCTCGGCCCGAGTTCTTCAAAAGGTTGTCTCCGGCCGTGGGGTCCGGAACGGCATCAGGGTTGAACCCTTTGCCTTCATCCCGGATCGTGATGGAAATTTGAGTTGGGCTTGTAACTATCGAAAAATAGACCGATTTCTCCTTGCTGTACCCGTTCCCATGGGTAACCGCGTTTACTGTAATTTCACGGACCGCCACCGAGAGCTGCTCGATCACGTCGTCGTCGAGTCCGTGATCTTTCGCCAGCTTCTGAACGATAATTTCCGCCGCCTCAACACTCGAAAGAGTACTGTCAAATCTCAGGTACAGTTTTCGACCTGAAGGCATACGCGAAGCGACATCCGTCCCTCCCCAGCGGCCTGCCACTAGAGGAATAGGCAACAATCGCATACCCATAGCGATAAAGTCAAGAAAGCCTCCGCGGCGCCACGGGTGCGAGCCCCGCTCGTCGGCCGGAGTTCTTCCCTCAATATGACGAACCGCTATGACGCAATCATCATCGGCGCCGGCCATAACGGTTTAGTGTCAGCGGCTGTGCTGGCCGGCCGGGGACTGCGCGTATTGGTGCTTGAGCGCCGCGCGCTGGTGGGCGGCGCGTGCGTCACCGAAGAAGTCTTTCCGGGCTTTCGCGTGTCGACGGCGGCGTATCTGGTGAGCTTGCTCCAGCAGCGGATCGTCGACGAACTGGAACTGCACCGCTTTGGCTACCACGTCGACCCGAAGGACCCGGCCTTCTTCTCGCTCTACCCCGACGGGCGAACGCTCACGATGTGGCAGGACCAGCAGCGGACCGTGGAGGAAATCGCGCGATTTTCGACCAAAGACGCCACGGCCTATCCGCGCTATTGCGAACACGTTGACCGCCTGGCGCGTTTGGTCGAGCCACTACTGTTCGTAACGCCGCCCGACGTTCCACCGGGCTCGCTCACAGACTTTCTCGATACCCTCAAGCTGGCGGGACGGTTCCGTAACGTTGACCGCGCAACCTGGAACGGCCTCGTCAAGATCTTCTCTCAGAGCGCGCATGAGTTTCTAAGCGAGTGGTTCGAATCGGAAGCGATGCTGGCGACGCTGGCAACGGATGGAGTCATCGGCGCGAACGGCGGGCCGATGTCGCCCGGGACGGCGTACGTGCTGCTCCATCACTACATGGGCGGCGTGGGCGGTGTACGCGGGCTGTGGGGCTTCGCGCGCGGCGGCATGGGGGCCGTGACGCAGGCGATGGCTGATTGCGCGCGGAGCCGCGGCACGGAGATCCGCAGCGAGGTCTCAGTCGAGTGTGTGCTCGTCCGGAGCGGCGAAGCGCAGGGTGTGGTGCTTGCGGGCGGCGAAGAGATTCGGTCACGCTGCGTGCTGTCGAATGCTGATCCGAAGCGGACGTTTCTCGCGATGGTCGAGCCGGGCGATCTCGACCCTGAGTTTCGCCGCGCGATCGAGAACTATCGCTCGGAGGGAACGTCGCTCAAGATCAACCTGGCGCTGGATGGGCTACCGCACTTCAGCGCGGCCCCCAGCGCATCCGCACAGGCGGCGGGTCCGCACCATGGGGCCACGATGCACATCTGCCCCACCATCGAATATATGGAGCGAGCCTGGGACGATGCCAAGTACGGGCGGCCCTCCGAGCGCCCCATTATCGAGATGACGCTGCCGACGGTCTACGATCCATCGCTCGCGCCCCCCGGCAAGCACATCATGGGAGTGTTCGTGCAGTATGCGCCCTACACCTTGCGTGAGGGCACGTGGGACGACCTGCGCGAAAGCTTCGCTGACCGCGTCATCGACTGCATCGCCGAGCACGCGCCCAACATCCGAGACATCGTCCTTCACCGCCAGGTCCTGACGCCGCTCGACATCGAGCGCATCTACGGCATCACCGGCGGCAATATTTTTCATGGCGCGATGAGCCCGGACCAGATGTTCTTCAGCCGCCCCGTGATGGGCTGGGCCCGCTACGCAACGCCGATTCGTGGACTGTACCTGTGCGGCTCCGGCACCCACCCCGGCGGAGGCGTCATCGGCGCCGCCGGCTACAACGCCGCCAATCGCGTCCTGAAGGATCTGCGGCGCTAGGATTACTCGATGGCGATCGTAGGCGCGCTGGCGGATTCAAACACGCCGACGCCGAGGTCAAAGCCGACCTGCAAATGGATGCGTACCCTCGAACCCGACGGGGCATTCTGAGGGATTCTTGCGTTTACCTGTACGCCGCCGGCTACAAGTCCGGGTGCGGCCCCGGCGTAGAGAACTTCCGCTTCCGCCAGGGGTGACGCGTTGAACACGGATCTGTAAGACCCGAGCCACACTGCGACAGGTTGACTGAGGCGCGGGAACGGGCCGCCGATCGGCGTGATCGCGCCATCAACAGAGGGCGGATCGGTGGTCCCCGCGCCTGTCGCAAAGATGGCTATGATCGAACCCTTCCGTGCCGGGTTCGCTGCGGAGTTCAGCGAGCCGTCTTCGTTGAGAACTGCCGCCTGGCCATCGGCGATCCCGTCCAAGGTAAAGATCTTCGGAGAAGCGCTTGCCCAATAGGCATCGCGCGGAGGTGTAATCCCCCCGGCCGTTTCGACCTCCACGGTCATCCGTGCTTCGGACGCTTGCGAGACCTCGGACGACCGCGAGAAAGGTACGATGGCGCGAATCACCCGATCCTGAACGCTGAGCAGAGGAGCCGGTACTCCGTCGAAAAGAACCCGCGCGCCGGCAAGTTTCGTCGCGACACGCCCATTCCCGTCCAATTCGAGCGGGACCGCTTCATGGGGGCCCCAACCAAACCCGTGCAGATCAACGATCGCACCGGGAGAGAGCGCCGCTTGTGACGGGTAAACATCAGAGAAATCATATGGGACGAACGCCGAATCAACGAAGTCAATCCGTTCCGTGGAGGCCCCGTGCGTTACGCACGCGAACGAAGGCGGTTCGTCCGTCGTGCGAACCGATTCCAGGCGCTCGGGTCCAACCCAAAGAAACTCAACCGCGCCGGAAGAAGGGAAGCTTGTCGCTGTCGCAAATGATCGCGGCAGGTACGACGAGTAGAGGAGGTCTCCGTCCGCGCTCAAACGCATCCCAAACTCCGTATCGCACATGCCCGAGAAATAGGCATCGGGAGTAGTGGGGACGTTTGCCCTGAGGGTTTCACCCAGAACGACGGCTTCACCAAGTTGGCTCAGCGCCAAGCGGCGTCCTCTTCCCGGAATGTGGCTTGCAAAGAGCACCTCACCGCCGCGAGCAAGCTTCGCGATGAACCCCTCGGGCTTACTGAGAGCGGGTAGCGGGTTTGTCAGAGGCAGGTCCGCTGACGAGATCCCTCCCGTGATCCATGCGTTCTCATCCGAATCCAGCTCCACATCGGTTACGGTTTCCAGTCCGGAACCACCGAACTCGATTACTGACTCCACAGTTGCGCCATCAGGGCTCAGTGTTGCCAGAAAGGCGTCGAGCGGGGTGAGTTCGCCCTTTTCCGGGATTGCGCCGGTGGTGGAGAAATACAGCACTCGTGGCGGCCCGGCAAGCACGGCCGCTCCTCGACGATCGATCGCCAAATCCGCTACCGGTCGATCCAAGTATGTTGAATAAACGAGAACTTCCGCGGCAGGGTCGATTTTGCTAAGCGTACTCACGGATGGCACACCGACCAGGAGATCGGCGAACGACGGATCGGGCCGGGTTGTTAGATAAGCGCCTTCCGTGACAGGAAAATCCGGCGAATTTGTGCTGCTTGTCACGTAGATATGGCCGTCGGAATCGACATCGATCCTTCCGTCTGACTCGGGCCAGCTACCACCTAAGTACGTCGAGTAGAGGAGTTGGTCGCCCGCCGAACTGATCTTGGCAATAAACAGGTCGTCCGGAAAAAACCAGAAGAAGTCATCTCCGTCGCCCAGTGCCGTCTGAACCGCCGTGGAGGTGGTAGGAAAGTCCTCCGACCGCGTCACGCCGAGAAGGTAGACGTTACCCTCCGAATCCACGAAAAGGTCAGATGCTGTTTCAAAGTCGGTTCCGCCCAGATAGGTGGCGAACAGGACGTTCTCACCAGCCGAGTCGAGCTTGGCTACAAATACGTCAAGGCACTCGCCGATGTTGATGACAGACGGATTGGGGGCACACCCCACGATCACGGGCGTTGGCGACATGGTTCCCTCAGTGCCCGGCAGATCGGACGATTCGGTGGAGCCCGCGAGGTAGATGCTCCCATCCGGCCCGCGAAGCAGCACTCGAACCTGAACTTTGGCGAGCAGCGACTCGACTTCAGGCGACTGGCCCACCGCGGCGGCAGCCGAAAGGAGTGCCACAAGAAAGACCGGCAGCCTCTGCGTGAGCGCCCGAACCGCGATAAAGCGAAACAACGGCATGATCTAAGAAAAGCATACTCTTTTCCGGCAGATGGAGCAGCCCTTTTCAGGACATCGAAATCGTACTGAAGTAGGGATACCAGCCCAGACCCTTTTCCCAATGCCAGCTCCAACCATCGATTCGAACTTCAAGAGCGGCGCCGGCTGCCTGATTCTCTTCGCGCTGCCGTTCGCCGCCGTCGGTGTTGTCACAGGCTATCTCGCTCTCAAGCAGTTCAGTGAAGGGCCGCAAGACTGGCAGCAGACCCTCATGCTGGGCATCTTTGGTCTCGTGTTTGGCGGCGTCGGGTTCGGGCTCATCGCCGCCGCCCTGTGGGGAAAAGGGAAAGTTCGCGAAGAGGGCGAGCTTGAGCAACGGCATCCCGAAGAGCCCTGGATGTGGAAGGCTGAGTGGGCCACGGGGCGTATCAAAGGCTCGAGTCAGGTGACGATGTGGTTTTCCTGGGGCTTCGCGATTTTCTGGAATCTCATTTCCTGCCCTCTGCTCTTCTTTCTACCGGCGGAGATCGAGAAGGGCAACTACGCGGCGGCGGTCGGATTGCTCTTTCCGGTCATCGGCGTGGGGTTGCTGTGGTGGGCGGCTCACTCGACGCTCCGCTACCGCAAGTTCGGGACGTCGTATCTGCAGCTCGATACGCTGCCGGGCGTGATCGGCGGCAAACTGCGCGGCACGATTCAGAGTCGTTTATCCGAGAAGCCGGCCGAAGGTATCAAAGTGAGTCTGCATTGCGTGCGGCGCCGGGAGAGCCGGGGAAAGAACAATTCCAGCAGTGAGCGCATCCTTTGGGAGGAGTCGTACACCCTGGGCCCCGAACACCTTTACCGGGGACGCGAGGGCCTCGACCTTCCCGTCGAGTTCAACATTCCGCATGACAGCCTCCCTTCCGATGAGAGTGACCGCTACAACAAGATCATCTGGCGGGTCAGCGCGGGCGCTGAGTTGGCCGGGGTCGACTATCAGACTCAGTTCGAAGCGCCGGTTTTCAAGACCGCGGACAGTTCACCCGAGTCTCCCCCGGAGCGCGTATACGGGTTCAGGCCGGTCTCCGCTCCCGAGTTTGACCCAAAGCAGGCGACGATCGAAATCCGCCCCAGCGCATTGGGCGGCAGCGAGTATTACTTTGCCGCCGCCCGCAACAGGGGCGCGGCGGCCGCGACCACGTTTTTCTTCCTATTGCTCGCGGCTATTACGGCGGGACTGTTTTATTTTGGCGTCCCTTTGCTGTTTCCGATTGTGTTCGGGGTCGTCTGCCTGCTGATGCTGCTCTTCGTCGTTGACGTCCTGTTCGCGAGCACGCGCGTCGTCATCGAAAACGGCAAGGTCCGGGTTATCCGCTCGACGCTGGGTTACCGAAGTGTCAAAGAGATCGTTTACTCGGACGTGAAGGACATCAACGTCAAGATCGGCATGCAGCAACAGAAAACCATGACCCAGGACTCTCACGCCTACTACGACATCGAGATCCAGCGCCAATCCGGCCGCAACGTTATGGCGGGACGCAGCGTTCCCAATAAGCGCGAAGCGGAATGGCTCGCCGAGCAGATGCTGTTGCAGATTGCGGCTGGGTAGCTCCAGAACTCTTCCCTTTGGACGGCAACAGATTAGGCCTCAGCAGTGCGATATGCCGCACCCGCCATCGAGGCAGTGAAGGCGCGCGTAGTGAAGTCGTCAGTTAGCGAGCACGCACAAGCGCCGCATACTTGCGGAGCAGTTCATACATCACCACTCCCCCCGCCACGGCTACGTTCAGCGATTGCTTCACGCCCAGCATCGGGATGCGGATGCGCGTGTCGGCCCGCTCGCTGATTTCCGGCAGCACGCCGTCGACCTCGTTTCCCAGCACCAGGCAGACTGGAAAGGCCGGAACCCACTCGTAGAGATCAATCGCACGCGTATGCGTCTCAATCACCGCGATCTCATGGCCCGTCGCCCGGAGCGAGTCGACAACCGCGATGGGATCGGAACTGTGCTCCCAGGGAACGTGTTCTTCGGCTCCCAGCGCGGTCTTGGTGATGCCACGATGGGGAGGATAACCGGTGTACCCGGTCAGGTAGAGTTTCGATACGCCCGCCGCATCGGCCGAGCGAAAGAACGCACCTACGTTGTAGAGGCTGCGAACGCGGTCGAGGACGATCGAAACGGGGATCTTGTCGATCCCCGTGTAACGATGAGCTTGGTCTGTAGCTCGAAACGGGTAGCTCTCCATGGCAGGCAAGAGCGCCGCTGTGAAACGACTCAGACGTTCTAGTCGGCACCACCGGCACTCAACGAATCATACTTCCGTTTGAGCTTCGGGCGCTCGTCGCCTTGATCGCCCTCCTGTGGAACGGGCTCGGCATCGGCAGGAATTTCATCATCGGGAGCGCGCCGCTTGAGCGTCGGGCGGTTGGCGTCGGCATCCTTGGACCTCTTGCTCGAAACCGTCATGAGCTTCTCAAGGTCAGCCTTTACGTTCGCAAACTCGCTGCCGCCCAGCGCATACTCGTTGCGCGCGGGCAGTATCTGGTCAATCGCCTCTTGGGCCAGCTTGATGCGCTTGCTTGTCAGCGGATGGCTTCTGAAAAGGCCCGAGATGCCGCCGCCTTCCTTCTTCTTTTTCTGATTCTGAAGCCGTTCGAAGAACGCGACCATGGAAGTGGGGTCATAACCGGCTTTCCACAAGTACTGGATGCCGAGCAGGTCGGCATCCTGCTCGAAGCCGCGCGAGAATTTCAGAAAGGTCATCGGCACGGCCAGTCCGGCGGCTTGCCGTATTCCGTATCCGGTCCATCCACCCAGGAAGATCAGGGGAATCGATGCCAAATTCGCGATCTGGCCCTTGGACGCTTGCCGTGTGCCGTGGCGCGCCGCGATGTGAGCAATTTCGTGAGCCATCACGCCCGCGAGTTCCGCTTCATTTTCCGCTAGCCGAACCAGGCCGGTGTTGACGAAGAAGTAACCGCCGGGGAGAGCGAATGCGTTGACCTCGTCGGCGTCAAGAACTTTCACGACCAAGGGCACCTTGATGTCGGAGTTGCGGGCTATGTTCTGCGCGACGCGGTTCACGTACTCGCTGATCACGGGGTCATCGACCACCTTGGAATGCTTCTCCACTTCGTCGGCCAGCTGCTTGCCGAGGCCGATCTCTTTTTCCAGCGAATAGAGATTGATCGAGCCGTCCACGTCCCGGTCGCCGATCGCCGAAACGTCGTGCTTCGGGTTGTCGTCGGGGTTATACTTCGCCCAAGCGCTAACCGGCAACGTCAATACAGCCGCCAACGTGAACGCAATCATTCTGCCCATGGTTGCTTACCTCCCGTGAAACATAACCGTACTTGCACTCAGTTGGATGGATGGGGCCTGGATTCCGTTACAGCATTCACGGCACCGCGGAAGCAGAGGGAGCCGAGGGAGCAGACTGGAGGCGGACTGCCGGCGTCCTCTGGCGCCGCTTGACCTGTTCCCGCCGGGCGCTGAACATAAGAAACGCATGCTGCGAGTCTTGCTATTGGTGATGGCGTTGGGGCTCGCCCAGCCCATGACGGCGCAGACGGCCGCGGATCAGCTGAAGGCGATTCAGGGGCTGCGTCTTGATCCCGCGCAGTGCTTCCGCGTCCGCGATCTTTTCATCGAACGCGAGGACGTCAAACTCTACTTCACCGACGGCCACATCCTGTTCGCTGAACCCTTACAGGGACGCACGTTGGCGGCCTTGTTCATCGCGTCGGCTCCCACCGACGAGGGCGAAATCCTGGTCGTCCCGCCTAGCGCGCGCGAGCGGCAGTCGCTCGTCCGTTTCACATCGGAACCGGTCTTGAACGAGAAATTTAGGACCGCGATGATGTTCTTTACCGACGACACCGCCCAAGTCTTGCGCCAGGCGATTGAGGCCAACGAGCAGTCGCGCCCCGACCCCGTTGTGGGCCAGGACATGGCCGAAAAATGGTCACGCCCAGTCGGCAACGTGCTTGAAGGACTCTCGCCGCGGGTGCTCTTAGATACCTTCGCCGGGGCCCCGCTTGAGAACGGCTTCTTCGCGGCGGCCATTGGCGGAGGCGCGAGAGGACGCTTCGATGTTGTGATCGATCCACGCAACCATGAGCAGGTCGTCATGGGACAGACCGTCTGGCGCGAGGGTCGCCGCTTCTACGAAACCTGGGTCAAGTTCGAGGGCCGTAACTTCCGCTCGGGCCACCGCAAGCCGGTCCCCTACCAGGGGCGCCTGGACAACCACGACATTGCAACCCATCTCGACGAGGATCTCTCGATGCGGGTAGAGTTCAGCGCCGACTTCCTGCCCGAGGGCGCCCGCGATCAGATCTACGGGTTCGAGCTCTCCGAACGGCTTCAGATCCGCAAAGTCATGCTCGATGGCGCGCCAACGGAATTTGTACAAGTCATGAGCGCGAACTCGAGCGCGGCTGCGAGCCGTAACAACATCATCATCGCCGTGGTCATACCCGAGCAGGCGGCAACGGCCGAGTCGCGCCGGATCGAGTTCCACTACGACGGCAAAGTCGTAAGCGACGCAGGGAACGGCGTCTACTACGTGGGAAGCCGCGATTCCTGGTACCCGCGGCGTGAGATTCCGTTCGCATCCTTTGAGTTGACCTTTCACTATCCGGAGAGCCTCGACTTGGTGGCGACCGGCGAACTTCTGTCAACGGAAAGTTCCGCTGGGGTCCGCACTTCGAAATTCCGCGCACGCTCTCCCATCCGCCTGGCCGGCTTCAACCTCGGCCGCTACGAACGCGCGCAGCGTGAGATCGGCGATTACCGCATCGAGGTGTGCGCGAACAAAACCGTCGAAGAGAACCTGCAACCAAAGACTGGTCCGCTGATGATCTGGTCGCCAAATCCAGCGGGCTTGCGCGGCCGAAGAGGATCGCAGAGCTCGCCCGGCACGATCATCAGCGCCGCCCCGCGAACACAGCCGCCCAGTCCCGTTAGCCGCCTCGACTACGTGGTTTCTGACAGCGCCGAAGCGTTTTCGTTCTTCCTTGAGAAGTTCGGCCCGCCCTCGACACAGACCATTGTGATTTCTCCCATCCCTGGCAATCTCGGCCAAGGGTTGCCTGGCCTTGTCTACGCGTCCACCCGCAGCTACTTCAAGCCGGATGATTTGCCGCTCAAGAATAGCTCGCAACAGGAGCAGTTGTTCTACTCAGAACTTCTCCGCACGCACGAAATCTCGCACCAATGGTGGGGCAATGTCATCGGTACTGACTCCGGGCAGGATGAATGGATCATGGAGGCTCTGGCGACCTACTCGTCTTTGCTCTTCCTGGAGCAGCGCCGCGGCCGTGCTTCGCTCGACCGAGCGCTCGGCTGGTACAAGGATGACCTGCTGGCCCGCAACGATGGCGGCGAGACCAATGAAAGCGCCGGCGCGATTGTGCTCGGCGACCGCCTGCGCTCGTCGCTTGCCCCTGATGCGGCGCGAATCATCGTCTACGAGAAAGGGGCCTGGATCATTCACATGCTGCGCGGCATGATGGGCGACGAGAAGTTTTTCTCGTTCCTGCGCTCGCTATGCGACAAGTTCCGGCTGCGCTCCATCACGACGGAGGACTTCCGCGCCGCGGCTGCGGGGACTGTCTCTGATAGCGGTTCGGCTGCCAGGCTCGACAGCTTTTTCGAACAGTGGGTCTACGGGACCGGCATCCCCACCATCCGCCTCGACTATGACGTCACGAAGTCAGAGAAAGGATTTCAAGTGACAGGCCGGCTGCGCCAAGAAGACGTCCCCGAATCGTTCAGCGTGACTGTGCCGCTAGGTATCCAGACGGCGGCAGGCAGGAAGATTCCGCACGAGGTCACGACCAGCGGCGCAGTGACGGAGTTCACGTTCTCAGTGCCTGACAAACCAACGGGCGTCAGCATCGACCCCGCGAACTTGATGTTGATCAATCGTTAGCCGCGGGGCTCTGAATAAGTCGGGGCCGGAATGGCGCGGATAGGGACTGAGACGCCGCTGGACGGGTAGGGCGGAGAAAGCTTCGCTGTGGCGATTCTGTTATAAATAAAACGTTCTTCCTGCGCCGGTTGCAGGCTCGATTGTCCCGCAAGGGATTGGGGGCGATCCGACACGAGCCCACGGCTATTCTCCCTAACAACGTCCCACGCGATTGACCGATGCTTTGTGGGCTTCGGCCCGCGAGAAGGCAGTATTGAACCCGATGGCCCGTTTTCAACCTCCTCGATCAACCCGTGATCTACCGCCCGCCGAGGCGGCCCTGCGCAAGCACGTCGAAAGTGCGTTCGGGAGGGTCGTGGAAACCTACGGGTTTCAGCCGGTGCGGACACCGACGTTCGAGACCGTTGAACTGTTCTCGGCGCGCTCGGGGCCCGAAATCAAAGGTTCATTGCTGACGTTCCATTGCGACCACGAGGAGCTGGCGCTGCGCCCGGAGATGACGGCGCCGGTTTGCCGCCTGGTCTCTTCCGGGGCGCTCGACGAAGATTCACTGCCCCACAAGCTCTACTATGTCGCCCCCTGCTTCCGGTATTGCCGGCCGGGGTCAGGCCGCTATCGCGAATTCACGCAAGCCGGCATCGAGTGTATCGGGGAGCCTGGAGCGGCGGCTGACGCGGAAGTGATCGCCGCGGCGTATCGTTTTTTGGAAACGATTGGGATCGTGAAACCGACCCTGCGGATCGGCAATGTTGGTATTTTCGGTCAGCTACTGCGTGAAGACCTCGGCGCGGACGATCGGGCGATTGTGATCGGGCACCTCGACCGCCTGATGGGGATCAGAGAGCGTTGCCGCGAGCTCGCCGAATCAGACGACCCGCTATTGTTCGGCGAGTTGAAGATCGACCGCATGGACTTGGCCTCACTGCAGGAGCAGGCTGATTACTCCGGTCCGGACTGTATTGAGGAACGCCAGATAGCCGATGCGGCCGAGTTGGCCGAAGTGATGCCGCGCGAAGCCGAAGCGACGTACCGCCGCCTGTGGGACGTACAGGACTTGGTCCCGCAGCCGACGGCCGATCTGCTGATTGCAGTGTCGCGACTGCAGGGGCCTCTGGCGAGCGTCGACCAGGAGGCGCGTGCCCTACTGAAAGGCACGCGGGCAACCGGAGCGCTCGATGAACTTCTTGCCGTGTGCCGCCAGGTTGAAATGTACGGCCACGGCGAAATCGAAGTCGTGCTCGGAATCGCACGTGGCTTCACGTTTTACACAAGCACGGTGTTCGAGATCTTATCGACGGGCCCGCGGGGCGTTCGTAAGTACTGCGGCGGCGGCCGTTACGACCGTTTGATCGGCGAATTCGGAGGTCCCGAACTGGCGGCGACCGGTTGCGCCTTCCGGTTCGATTCATTGCTGGATGAGGTACGGGCAACGGGCGCGTGGTCGACGCCGAAGGCTTTTGAGTTGTTTTTGCTGGCGGCGTCGGAGGCGGCCTTGAGCGAAGCGGTCGGTCTCGCCGAGAGGCTGCGCTCCGTGGGCATCCGGGCGGGTGTCGCCGTCGGCCCTCAGGATGCGCCGACCTCCGCCGCTTGCGCGGCCCGCAAGGCAGAGTGGATCGGCTTGGTCTCCGGTCAGCCCGGTGCTGAGATTACGATGAGCGACGGACATACGTCCGAGCTTGTAGCGTCTGACGCGGAAGCGGTGCTGCAAAGGCTCACGAGACTGGCGTGAGCGTTCATGAGTGTGCGGGAAGAGCAGCAGGTCTGCTGCCCGCGCGGCGCCCGCCATCAAAATGAGCGCTCAAGCGATAAGGTAAGAGACGGCGAGAGAAAAGGTTATGACCCAGGTTCGTTTCGCGATTCCCAAAGGCAGCCTCGAGACCAAGGCCGCGGCATTTCTCGACCGCGCGAACCTTCGGCCCAGCGGCTACGCCGATGGCAGCCGCAGCTATCGTCCCAAGCTCGACATCCCGGGCCTGACCCTGAAGGTGCTGCGGCCGCAGGAAATCCCGTACATGATCGCGGCCGGTTTCTACGACATGGGGATCTCAGGCATCGATTGGTACCTCGAGAGCGAATGCCAGTCGAATGTTGACGATGTGCTCGATCTGGGATTCGGGCGCGTGGACATCGTGCTCGCCGTGCCGGATGTGTGGGAAGACGTTAACTCATCGGCTGACTTGTTTCGGAAATTCGTTGATTCGACCGGCACGCACCCGCTGCGCATCTGGACGGAGTACCTGAACCTGACCGAATCGCTGGTGCGGCGCCATACGGATTTGGAACCGTCACTTTATAGCCCCTACTCGCGGCTGCACGTTGAACGCCGAAGCTCATCGCCGGTTGCGATCTTTCACTCTTTCGGGGCCACCGAATCGAAACCACCGGAAGACGGCGACGCCATCATCGATAACACAGAGACGGGTCGCACGCTGCGAGCGAACGGGCTCAAGATCATCGAAAAGGTCGTGCCGAACTCGACGGCGCGGCTGCTCGTGAACCGGCGGTCGCTGCGCAACCACGACAAACAAGCCATCATTCAGCGCGTCAGGGATGCTCTCGCATCCGCCGCCCCCGGGCGTCGCGAGGCTGAACCGGTCTTCGGGCACATCTAGCGCGCATTTGTCACCACGTGACGCTGATCGCGACCTGACCAGCGCGCCGGAAAACTATTTCGAGTACTTGCCGCTCCAATCGTTCCCGCGAACGCGGAGGATGTCGAGGAAGGCATCCGCACCGGAGAACATACGGACCTTGGTTCCTTCACAGTGGTCCCAGCGGACGGGCACCTCGGCAACTTGATAGCCGAGCCGGGCGGCGAGGTAAAGAACTTCGACATCGAACCCGAAGCCCTCGAGCAACTGCCGCGAAAAGACGTCTCGCGCGGCGTTATCCGAGAAGAGCTTGAAACCACATTGGGTGTCTTTGAAGGGAAGCCCGGCGCCGATGCGCACAGCAATATTGAAAGTGCGGCCCATCATTTCACGGAAGGAAGATTGATGGACGCCAATCAGCGACCGGTCGATTGCCCGCGAGCCGATGGCGACATCGCAGCCTTGCTGTTGCACCGCCGCGAAGAGTTTTGCGCACTCCTCGATGGGGGCCGATAGATCGGCGTCGGTAATAAGGACCCAGCCATAACGCGCCGCGCTGACACCGTGCCGAACCGAATAGCCTTTGCCGCGATTCCGGCCGTTGTCGAGAACCGTAATGCGCAGCTCCGCCGTCTCAAGCCCGGCGGCGGAAATGCGCGCGATCTCGAAAGTGTTGTCGCTGGAACCATCGTTGACAACCAGGATCTCGGAAGGTGGCTGAACGTTTTCCTTAAGGTAATGAGCCACCTTTTCGAGGCTGGCGGGCAGACGGGATTCCTCGTTATAAGCAGGAATCACAACCGAGAGGGAAGGCAGCAAGAGGGCTCCGGGGGAAAATTATAGCAACCGGGTCGGCAGCGGGAACCCAGGGGGAACACTTAGAAGATCAGCCTGCTCAAGGTTTGGCGGCCATGAGCGCGCGCAGCCGGCGGGCGCGGTCGGGCCCGCGCAACGCCCGCAGGGCTTTCGCCTCAATCTGGCGGATGCGTTCGCGCGTCACGGCGAACTCCTGGCCGATCTCTTCCAGGGTATGCTCGCGGTCGCAGCCGATGCCGAAACGCATCCGAATCACCTTCTCTTCTTTCGGAGAAAGGGTCTTGAGCACATCAGCCGTTTCCTCCTGAACATTGGCCTCGATGACAGCGTCGACCGGGGATCCGACCCAACGGTCTTCGAGCAGGTCGCCCAAGGCGGACTCGCCGTCTCGGCCGACGGGCGTCTCCAGCGAGACCGGGTCGCGCGAGATGCTCTTGAGTTTCTGGACCTTCTCGACCGAGATCTCCATGCGTCCGCCGATCTCTTCGTTGGTCGGCGTACGGCCCAGTTCCTTCTCAAGCTCGCGAGAGGCCCGCAGGAACTTATTCATGCTCTCGTTCATGTGGACGGGGATGCGAATCGTGCGGGACTGGTCGGCGATAGCGCGAGTGATGGCTTGGCGGATCCACCAGGTGGCGTAGGTCGAAAACTTATACCCGCGGCGATACTCGAATTTCTCGGCGGCTCGCATCAACCCGATATTGCCTTCTTGGATCAAATCCAGCAGGTGCAGCCCGCGGTTGACATACTTTTTCGCCACGGAGACGACCAGACGGAGGTTTGCCTCGACCAGTGACTTCTTGGCCTTCTCCGACTCGCAGAAACCCTCATAGATGCGGCGGGTGGTATGGTCCAAATCGTGAAGCGTCAGGTTGTAGGACGCTTCGGCCTTGCGAATCTCGCGGCGAATTTCACGCTGGGCGCCGTTATTGGGACTCGTTACCCGGGAGGGCTGGGTGTTGAGCCGGTCGAGTTCCGAGTAAAGCGGCGCCAAGTTGGCCTGCACTTTTTCAAGCTCGTCGCCGAACCGGTCCCAGTAATTCTGAGAGAAGGGAACCTCTTGAATGGCCTGTGACAGTTTGACGAGAAGGCGCTTCCGCTTCCATTTCAGTTTGCGCGCAACATGCACGTTCCGTTTCGGCGTACGGTCCAGCTTCTGAATCGCCGTCTGGACCTGCTTGTGGGCTCGCGTGACCCGCGTGAATTTCAGTTTCGCTTCGGCCCGCTTCGTATTCCGTTGTGCCTCGGTGTCTTCAGGGTGCGTAATATCGACGACTGAATCCAGTTCCAGATCGCCGCGCTTGATCCGGTCGTAAACGTCCAGGATTTCGGCGATGACGAGCGGCGAACGTGAAATGGCCCGCAGCATCTGATTCTTGCCACGCTCCATCCGCCGGGCGAGGTCTACTTCACCCTGGCGCGTGAGCAGCGGGACCGCGCCCATCTCGCGGAGATAGACCCTGACAGGGTCGTCGGTATACAGGACCTCTTCGGGAGCGACTGGGCTCTGTTCACTGTCGTCCGAATCCGCATCCTGCGCGCGGGCATCCACGAAGGAGGGACTTTGGTCTAAATCCAGACTGGCTCGTTCACTGGACGGTGCTCTCAACTGTTCCTCGAACTGATCCACGATCGCTTCCTCGGATCTCATATCGACTCAGGCGAGAATATTTTCCTGCACCCTGTCGAGATCATGTTCACGGTAACTGGCTGCCCCGCCACGGGAGGCTGCGTTGCGTTCCAAGGCCTTCTTGACTCAAGGGAATAACTTCTCCAACGGCCCATGTCCCCAGTTCGGGAGCGGCTAAGCAGTCCAAGTTCAAGCATGCGGCGGGTTCAAGTGCGGGTTTTGCCGTACAACCAACGGTCTACAGCCTTCGTGAAACAGTATCTGTGAAACATACCGCATTTGCAATAGAGAAGTTACCTGACCCAGCCACCGGTACCACATGCAACACCCAGACACCTGACACGCTAATCCATTGATTCTAAGGGGTCGCGGAGGGAGTGTCCAGCGCGCCAACGAGCGGGACTGAGCCGCGTGAGAGCCGAACGGGTGAGAGCTGAATCACGGTCGAGCGCTCTTGCGGGCGCCCCCCCCCCC
>JAQBUE010000258.1 GCA_027624045.1 Acidobacteriota bacterium | reverse complement strand
AACTGGACACGGCTGTCGTGCCATCGCTTTCGCTCGAACGAGGTGCGGCTGCAACTCGCGGTGCTGGCCTACAACCTGGGCAACCTGTGGCGGCGGCCGGGATAGCGAGGGTCACGCTTTTTCGGAACTGATCTGGCAAGCAAGGATGGAGGCATCATCTCTCATTCCGACATTCCCACACCAGCTTTCCACTTCGCGTATGAGCTCGTGGTTTGCTTCATCCAGGGGAAGGTTCCGCATCCTGTCAATCGCCCCTAGAAAGTGGGCCATGCCAAACTCTTGGCCCTGTTCATTCTCGGCCTCTGTAATGCCATCCGTGACTAGATAAAGTCGATCGCCAGGAGCCAACGCCACGACCCGTTCTTCGTATTCGGCTGAGGAGAGCAAGCCGATCGGAAAACCGCTCGAAGTCAGATCCACCGGCTGCCCTTGTTGGGGCACAAACACAGGGCCCGCTTGCCCCGCCGATACGTAATGGAACTGGTGTGTTTCGAGGTCAAGTACTCCATAGAGCATCGTGAAGTACTGACGGGTTCGAGGATCAAACGGAAACTGCCGGTTCAGCTTTTCCGCTACTCGGGCCGGTTTGACGATGCGGTGTCCCGATGGTTCTTCTTCATCCGGCGCAAACAAACTTGATTCACCGGGGATGACGGAGAGAAGACGGCACAGCGTGACAGCGAACAACGCCGAGGCGACGCCATGGCCTGAGACGTCGATTACATAGAGGGCAATATGGCCGGAATCCAATGGGCCGACATTGAGAATGTCGCCCGCCAATTCGTCGCATGGACGGAAGGCCCAAGAGAACGTGACACCAGGGATGTCTGGCGCTGAACTCGGCAGGAGCGAACGCTGGATCTCGGCCGCCGCTTCGAGGTCGCGCGCCATCCTTTCATTGGCCGATTCTAGCTGCTTGTTTACCTGGCGCAACGCCTCTTCGGCACGCTTCTGGTCGGTGATATCCGACTGCACGCCCACGAAGTGGGTCACTTCGCCCGCGGCATTGCGTAAGGGAGTAATGGAGAGCCGGTTCCAAAACGGCGTACCGTTCTTGCGGTAATTGAGAAGTTGAACGGTGCGTTCTTCCTCATTCTTGATAGCGTCGCGAATCCGCTGGACCGTAGCGGTATCCGTATCCGGGCCCTGTAGGAAGCGACAGTTGCGTCCAACGACGTCGTCTATGGAGTAGCCGGTGAGTCGTTCGAAGCCGGCATTCGCGTAGATAATCGGATTGTCGGGCTGACTAGGGTCTGAGATCGTGACCCCCTCGGCGGTAACGGCCAGGGCACTCTCCCGAAGAGCTAGCTGCTCTTCGGGGCGCTCACCCTCAGTCCTGGTCTGCTGTCGTTTCGTGCCTTCCTGCATAACCGGAACGGAGAGTGTGTCACTCGTAGTCGGTCCCCACGCTCCTGCCTTTGTCTACCTTGGTAGGACTATTATGCGCAGATCAACGGACCGCTTAGGAGCAGACTAAGGTGCAACGCCGCTGTGCGGTGACGGTTCCTCGACGGGACTAGAACGTCCAGTCGAGTCCGAAGAGCGGGAAGAGTCCGTTACCGTCTGCGAATGTTTGGCGGTTGAGTCGGCGGCTCCACTCGATACCGTTGAAGTTGTTCCGGTTGGTGATGTTCTGGAAGCCGAAGAAGACGATCAGAGGTTTGTCGTTGACGGTGAAGGTGCGATCGAAGCGGAGGTCGAGGCGGTAGAAGTCCGGGGCTCGTTCCGTGTTGACCCGATCGAGGTCGAAGATGCCTCGGCGCTGTTGGGTCGAGATCTCTTGATCGAAGGGAGTGAAGGGGCGGCCGTCCAGATAGGCAAAGCGGCCGGCGACCTCCCACTTGCTCGACAACCTGCGACCGCCGATGAGGTTGAAGATCACCGGATAGTCGAATGCGCCGCGCCGTGGGACTCCGTCAATGCCTGCATGGCGCGTCCGCTGGAAGGCGAGGTTCGCCTGCCCAAACCATTTGTCTGTGAACTTCTTTTCGACGAAGAACTCGATGCCCTGGGCGTCACCGCGGCCGGCGCTCGACATCGGATACAGAATGTCGCGGACGTCGAAGGTGTCACCAACGTTGGCGAATGAGATCTGTGGAAACTGGATGGCGGTGGGGTAGTCCTTGTAGTCTTTTCGATAGCCTTCGATAGTGAATCGCAAAGTCCGATTGGGGACGTAGGAGATACCGCCAACGTAGTGGTCGGCACGCAGCGGTACGAGGTCGCGATTCTCGGGGAAGGCGGCGAGAAAGAGGAAGAACGGTTGCTGATAGTAGGAGCCGTAGCTGCCACGGAGCGAGAGCTTGTCCGTCACCCGGTAGCTTAGACCGGCGCGAGGACTGAATCGGGTTTCGCCGATGTACTGGTAGTTGTCGATGCGGCCGCCGATGGTGAGGTTGAGGCGGTCGGTCAGGTCGCGGGTGGTTTGGAGATAGGCGCTCGATTGGTAGGCGGTAAAGTTCTCCCGCAAATCGATCGGGTTGATATCCGGGACCGTCGTGAAGGGACCGTCATACCCAAGAGGGGATTGCGTGTTGTAGTTGAGACGGAAGGTCTTAAAACTACTACCGGCCTGAATCTTACCCGCCGCTCCGGCGTACATCGAGAAATCGTACTTGATCGTCGTCTCGCCTTCGCTTGAATCCTCGATGAAGACGAACGGGCTGGCCACGATCAGTTCGTCAACCGGCGTCGTATCGAGCGGCAGGCCGCTTCGCGCAATATCACGGACGCGTTGATCGAGGCTTGCTTGCGAGTGGCTAACGCCGAGTAAGCCCACACCGGTTGATCCGAAGAGGCGCTGCCAGTTCAAGCCCGTGGCGTTGCGCCAGCCGGTGTAGTTGATGTCAAGCGTGCTGAGGCCCTCTTCTGGATCGATATCCTCGGTGATGCCGAGACGGATGTCATCGATACCGGTGATGCTGACCGCCCAGATGCGGTCTTTCGGCGTGAGGTCGTAGACGACCTTGCCGGTGAAGCTATAGAAGGCGGGCACGCCGCCGATGCCGGTGTCGTCCGTGAATACATCGACAAAGCTGCGGCGGGCCGAAACCAACCAGGAGCCCTTTGCGTCGTCGATGCCGCCTTCGAGAACCGTACCTACGCCGGGGAAGCCGAGTGTGAGGCGCGAGCCGAAGCCGTCGCGCTTGCCCTCGCGCTGCGCGATTTGCAGAACACTCGATGCGCGGTTGATAAAGGGGGCAGGGTAGCCTCCAGTGAGAAACGTGACATCCTCGATCAGAATCGGGTCGACGATACTGGCCGTGCCGCCCGCCGAGGCGAAGTTGGCGAAGTTATTGATGTTCGGAACTTCGATATTGTCGACGATGAAGAGGTTCTCAAGCGGGCTGCCACCTCGGACGATGATGTCATTGCGGAAATCCGCCGATCCGCCGGCAACGCCGGGCAAGGTAGTGACGTAGCGGGATACGTCCTGTAGCGTGCCAGCGCTCTTCCAGATCTCTTCCCCGAGTATGAGAATGTTGGAGTTCTTTACGTCCTCGGGCGCGACGAAGACCGGCGCGCTGACTGTGACGGACTCGGCGAACAGGGTGGGGAGCGGGAGGGTGACCTCGAACCGTGTATCGACACCCGCTCGAACGTCAACGGACTCGCTACGCAGGGCCGTTTCATCCCGGGAGAACTCCAGCACATAGGACCCGCTACGCAGGTCCGTGATGGCGAATCGGCCGGCCTCATCTGTTTCGACGCAGCGCTCGGTGTCAACAACGCAGACCCCGGCTCCCGTGACCGGAACACCGGCTGCGTCCGTCACGACACCCACGAGTCGCCCGACGCCGGTTGTATCCTGCGCGAGGAGAGCTAGGGCCGATAGGCAAATCACTAATCCCTGGGGTAGAACTTTATGTTTACAGAGTCTATACATGACATCACGTAAGGTTCTGGTGTTTGGCTATCTCGAACAAGCGGTGTTGGCGCAGCCACTCTTGGTAGCGGCCGTTTAGTGGGAATGGAGGGATGGGGTCCTTACGACTCCATCAGACCCGGATCGACGGCACTCAAGAAGGTTCAGAGCCGAAGCGTATGCTTCAGCTTCTCGATCTCAAGCCGGGAACCCCAAAGCTCGACGCCCAACTCGGTTAATGCCGGATCAACATCAGGAGCGCCCTGCCCCCCAATGAGGAACTTCGTCTCACTTCGGCGTCGACGGACGGCCTCGATCAGGGCGGGCCGGTGAATGTGAAACAGTGCTGTCCGGGTAACGGAAAGCAGCGTCACTTTCGGCCGCCGCACTTCGATTGCCTGCTCTAGATCCTCGAACGGGAGAGGGCCGCTGATGTAGTCGACCCTTACGCCGTTTCTGGTTAGTTCATAGGCCAGAATCAACGCCCCAAGGTGATGATTCTCGTCAGGAAAGCAGCCGCACAATACAGAGGGGGCCTGTTGGAGGCCCATGCTCGCTGACTCCAGCAGCTTCGCAACACGGTGGATGAACGCATCGCTTGCCATGTGCTCGTTGGCCACATTGAGTTCGCCGCACATCCACAGGCGTCCAATCTCATGGGCGCTCGGCATGATCAGGTTGTGTAGAACGGCGTTCGGGGCGAACCGCGCGAAAGCTTCGTCGAGGGTTCGGTCCAGACGTGCTCGATCCAGCTCGATAGCCGCTTGAATAAGCGACCTGCCGGAACTTTCAAGCTCCGGATCAAAAACGAGGCTTGATTCTGTCGCACCCTCAGTAGTCGTCCCGTTCGCCATGTCCGGGACGGCGCGGCTGATCCCAGGAGCCACGCCTTGAGCGAGTAGTGTTTCCCGTCCAATCAGGGCGATCTCCCCGATGGAACGGCCGCTATCAATGAGCTCCTTCACCCGATAGAGGACTTGCAGGTCGTCTTCCGTATAGAGCCGATGCCCCCCGCTCCCTCGTTCCGGCTCTAAGAGGCCATGGCGCCGCTCCCATGCCCTCAGCAGCATGGGGCTAAAGCCCGTCCTTTTCGAGATGGTTCCCATCTTGTACATACCTGTCGGCATAGGTGGACTACTCTATCGTTTATCGGCGAGGACTCGTTCCCGCTCCTTGTACTTGTTGCACAAGCCTATGACGTTACGATCTCAACTCTGTCTATATATTGTCAATAGACAGGAGCGGGAGAGACGCCTGCTCGTCGTGGCCCATTCGCCGGGTTGCTATGAAGAAGCTTCGCTGCCGCCGAATGAGCCACCGAGCTGCTCTTCTCGTGACAAGATACCTACGGAATACTGATAGTTTGCACGAGAACCTTGAGCTCACCGTCCGCCGTGGGGCCAAACGGATACAACACAATCATCTTGCCGGGTACGATCTCCACGGGAGCAGGGCCGATGGCCGGTTCCGCTGAGGGCGCAGGTAAGATCGATACAAAGCGGGGCAACGAGACGAGACTGGGGTACAGAGCCTCCTGTCCGCTGACCAGACTTACCTGCGGGGGCCGACCCACTTCGATCAGATTCGTTCGAAAACGCCCGACTTCAGCGAAAACTCGTCCGACAGCGGCAGTGTGCCGAATGGCCAGACGGCCGGAGCCGCGATTGAAAAAGAAGCCGTTGGGGTCTGGCACGATCGGGCTCAGGTCGTTGACAAACGGCGTAAGTACGAGGGTTCCGTCAGGCGTGGGATGGGCCACGATCGTGGCATGCAAGCCGTCGGGCAGCTCAGCTCCCAATAGTTCGATGGCCGGGGCGTCAACGCTCGGGTCGGCACCCATTACGTACACTTGCAGATCATACGTTCCGGCCGGTAGTTCAACGAACGCCGTGACTGTTTCCGGTTTGAAGTTGCCCAGCAGAAGACCTCCGTTGGCATAGACATCGACCGTAACTCCCGGTACGGCGTGGACAACGGATATCTTGACGGCAGCGCTCAACGGGACCGCCATCAACGCTACCAGGGCTACCGCGAAAATCATACTCAGTTTGTTCCTCATGACTGCTTTCTCCTTTTTCTCGAAGCACCACGGCTTCGGATCATCTTTAACAGCCTGTGGTGGAAGTCCCACATTGAAACAAGAGTCGATAAACTTGTTCTATGGCAATGGGACGGCGCAAGC
>JAQBUE010000035.1 GCA_027624045.1 Acidobacteriota bacterium | reverse complement strand
GAGCCGGCACAGGAGCTGAGCGCCGACCAGGCGATCGATATCGCTGAATCGAGCTACTCGCCGGACGACGTACGCTTCGTGCATGACATGATCCCGCATCATCACCAGGCTCTTGAGATGGCGGAGCTGGTGGCCGACCGCACGAACCGCAAGGAGCTGATCGACGTCGCCGGACGCATCAACGCCTCGCAGGGAGACGAGATTGCGTTCATGCAACAGTGGCTGCGCGACCGCGGTCAGAACGTGCCGGATCCGACCGCGCACGACGCGATGCACACGACCCACAAGATGGCCGGCATGGCTTCGCCCGAGCAGATGGCCCGGCTCGCCGCGTCGAACGGCGCGGCCTTCGACAAGCTGTTTCTGGAGCTGATGATCCCCCATCACGAGGGCGCGGTGAAGATGGTCAAGGAGCTGCTCGATCAGCCGGGGTCGGCCTACGATCCGGTGCTGTTCGAGTTTACCTCCGAGGTTACCAACGGACAGACCGCCGAGATCGAGCGCATGAATGCCCTACTCGTCCGACTGTCCCCGGACCCGCGTTCGGCGCTGACGCCCGGGTTCCGGGACGCCGGCGAGGCGCGGCTGAACCTGGAACTCGTCGCCTCGCTGCCCAAGCCGGCTGGATTCTTTGATCCGAAGAATCCGGCCAACCTGCCGCTGAAGCGCCTGCAGGCCCTGGCCGCCGGAGAAAAGGCGGGCGAGAAGGCCGCCGAGGATCCCGCAGCAAAGGAAAACGCCGCGGCAAAGGAAATCCCCGAAGCAAAGGAAGACAAGGACGAGAAGGACAAAGACAAGAAGAAAAAAGGCGACGGCCGCTCGCCGCTGTTGAGCTTCGCCAATACCGACATGGCTTTCGCTGGCGACGTGCTGGTCGTCGGCAACTACCACGGCTTCAACATCTACCGGCTGGTCGACGGTGGCCGGCCGGAACTGCTCAGCTCGGTGGTCTGCCCGGGGGGCCAGGGCGACGTCTCGATCGTCGGCGACCTCTTGATCATGTCGGTCGAGCAGACCCGCGGGCGGCTCGACTGCGGGCTCGAAGGGGTGACCGACGACACGAGCCCCGAGCGCTTTCGCGGGCTCCGCGTCCTCGACATCAGCGACCTGAGGCGCCCGGTGCAGGTGGGCGCGGTCCAGACCTGCCGCGGCTCACACACCCACTCCGTGGTTTCCGGACCGGGAACCGACGGCAAGATCATCGTTTACAACTCCGGCATCGCCTCGGTCCGCGAGAAGGAGGAACTGGACGGCTGCTACGACGAGACTCCCGGTGACGACCGCACAGCGCTGTTCCGCATCGATGTCATCGAGATCCCGGTCGACCGGCCGTCCGAGGCGCGCATCGTCGACTCTCCGGCGGTCTTCGCCGATCCTGAGACCGGCGTCCTGGCCGGGTTGTGGCGAGGCGGCGACCACGGCGACGACACCCAGGAGACCAGTAAGACCGACGAGTGCCACGACATCACCGTCTTCCCCGAGCGCAAGATCGCCGCGGGCGCCTGCTCGGGCAACGGCATCCTCTTTGACATCTCTGACCCGCTCAAGCCGCACCGGCTCGACGCGGTTGTCGACTCGGGCTTCGCCTACTGGCACTCGGCGACCTTCAACAACGACGGCACCAAGGTCATCTTCACTGACGAGTGGGGCGGCGGCAACCGTCCGCGCTGCCGCGCCTACGACCCGCTCACCTGGGGCGCCAATGCGATCTACGACATTGTCGACGGCAAGCTGGAGTTCCGCAGCCACTACAAGCTGCCGGCGCCGCAGTTGGAGCAGGAGAACTGCGTGGCGCACAACGGCTCGATCGTCCCGGTGCCGGGCCGCGACATCTTCGCTCAGGCTTGGTACCAGGGCGGCTTGTCGGTGCTCGATTTCACCGATTCGGCTCACCCGGTCGAGATCGCCTACTTTGACCGCGGGCCCATCGACGCCGAGGAACTGGTGATGGGCGGATACTGGTCGACCTATTGGTATCGCGGCCGCATCTATGGTACCGAGATCGCGCGTGGGCTGGACGTTCTGGCGCTAACCCCCAGCGAATTCCTAACCGAGAACGAGATTGCCGCGGCGGCCGTGGCCGACGGGGGCGGCGTCTTTAACCCGCAGCAGCAGTTCCCCGTTCAATGGCCGGCGGAGCCGGTCGTGGCCCGCGCCTACCTCGATCAGCTTCAGCGCGGCGGGGAGCTGTCGGAGTCGTTGGGGGCCGAGCTGACGGCGGCGCTCGATCGCTCGGAGGCGCAGCTTCAGGACGGTGGGCGCGACGAAAAACTTGCCGCCGGGCTGGAAACGCTGGCGGCGACCCTTAACGAGAACCGCGGCGACGGGATAGCAGGGAAGCGGGAGGCGGCGCTGAACCGGACGCTGCGGAGGATCGCCGCCAGACTGCGCTGACCTCCACCGGCCGTCGCTGACCTCCACCGGCCGTCGGAGGATCGGCGGCAAGTGGGGCCGCGGAAGGGTCAATCGTGATAAACAGGCCAGACTGCCGGCTGCCCGCAGGGCGCTCTGCGGCGGTTCGCGGTGCCCTAGCGGGAAGCGGAAAGCTTGCTGATTTCTCGCCCCAGGGCTTTGGCTTGCGATTGTAATGCCGCGTTATTGCCTTCGAGCGCCGGCTGCAGGCATTCTCGCGCTCGCTTCAGCGTCGCGGATTGTTTTGCACTGTCGTCCAGCCGGTCTTTCCCGAAAACCGCGGCGGCAGCGAGCAGCGTCTTGGCAACGCCGACAAGGAAGGTTTCCTTCGGGACGGTAACCGGTGGGGATTCGAACATTTTTTGCACGGCGGCAACGTCATCCGTAGCAACAAGGTCGGCCACCTGAACAAAGATGTAATGGTCCACGACCAGAGCGACCGCCGAGTCGAAGACTTTCTCGACAGGAATGGACCCGGCTTCCGTCCTCCCGAGCATCGACGAGGACCTGGCCGATCCCTCAGGAAGAGGGAAGTCGAGCGACACGTCGCCGCCCGCCGCGGTGGCTTTCTCGAACTCGCTCAGAGCGTCGATCAGGTCCAACGCGCGGGTCCGGGCGCGCGAGCGAAATTGGTCAACACACGTCGTGTAAGGGCGGGAATCCCACGCCCCGACCCGCGAGATGCCCTTGGCGCAGGCCTCTTCAATCGCAAGGGCGGAGCGAGTGATACCGCCCAAAATGACGACCTTCAACGCCGCCGCGCGCGCGGTGTAGTCGTTCTCGGTCCGCAGCACGTCATTAAGGTAGTTGAGCGTGTCGCCATAGTCGCGGGACTTGTACTCGCGATTGACCTGCGTCCAATACTGGTATCCCTCCGGGACCGGAATGCACGCCGGGAGCGCACCCAGCGTCAAACAGCCCACAAGAAACAGCAGATGGGCAGGACGCAGAGGCATCTACGCGGATTATACTAGTCCCGCGCGGCGACGGGCCGGCGGGGGATTGCGCGAGAATAGGCGGAGAGAATTCAACTCCCACCCATGAAACGCAACCGCCTCGTTCTTCTTGCCTTCTGTCTCTGCCTCCTGGCACCCCTCTGGACCGGCTGCCGCGAGCAGAACGCCAGGAAGAGAATCGGCGTCGTCCCCAAAGCGGTGGCGCATGTTTTCTGGCAAACCGTTCACGCCGGAGCGGTCGCCGCGGGTCGCGAGGCTGATGTCGATATCGAATGGATCGGCCCGCCTCAAGAGACGGACTTCTCGCGTCAAATCGAAATCGTCGATTCGATGATCAACGGCCGCCTGGATGGCATCGTGCTCGCTCCGACCGAAGCCACGGCGCTCGTCCGATCGGTCGAACGCGCCGCCGAGCAGGGCATCCCGCTCTCGATCTTCGATTCCGGCATCAATACGGAAAAATACGTTTCTTACGTCTCGACCAATAACTACCAGGCCGGCGTGCTCGGCGCGCGCAAGCTGGCTGAACTGATCGGCGGCAAGGGGAATATCGTGATGGTGAAGATGGTGCCCGGCAGCTCGTCCACCATGGAGCGCGAGAAGGGCTTTGAGGACACCTTGGCCAAGGAGTTTGCCGAGATCAAGATCGTTGACGCCCGTTACTGCATGTCCGACCGCGCCAAGGCGCTCGAAGTCTCAGAGAACATGCTCACGGCACACACGGATCTCGACGCCATCTTCGCGTCCGCCGAACCCGCCACGGTCGGTGCGGCGAAGGCCGTTCGGGGGCGGCAATTGGGCGCTCAGGTCATGCTCGTGGGTTTCGACTTTAGCGATACGATCGAGCAAGATCTTAAGGACGGCGTTACCGACGCACTCGTCGTGCAAGACCCCTTCCAGATTGGATATACGGCCGTTCAAACCATCGTTCAGGCGTTAAAGGGCGAAACGCCGGAGAAGCGGGTTGAGACGCCGATTCATGTGCTGACCGCCGATGATTTGGCACGGCCCGAAATCAACGAGCTGCTGCACCCGGATTTGAGTAAGTACCTGAATTAGCGTGATGCGCAATTCGTGGACCCCGTTGATCCTATGGCGGCCGACGGTCAAGAACCAGTAGAGATCACCAGATCATCTCCGCCGTGGACCACCCTGGCGCAAGCGGATATGTTCGCGGGGCGCGCGGTTACTGTCCGATCGGGAGCCCGCGAGTGAAGACCAAATCAGCCGCAGTACACTAGAGGATTCCCGTGGCCGGTCGGCGCGGGCACACGATGGACCCTCGCCGCATACGCCGCATCATCATCGAGCAGTCGCACCGCGTTCATGTCGGGCATATCGGTTGCGCGCTCTCGGTGGCTGACCTCATCGCGGCGCTCTATGGCGGCGTGCTGAGAATCGACGATCCCGACGACGCCGATCGCGACCGCTTCGTGATGTCAAAAGGCCACGCCGCCCTCGCCCTCTATGCCGCGCTGTACCTAAAAGGGTGGCTCACCCAGCGACAACTCGATACCTTCTGCGCCGATGGAACCCTGCTCGGTGTTCATCCGGAGGAAGCGCTGACGGGAGTCGATTTCGCGACCGGTTCGCTGGGGCACGGCCTCTCGATCGCGGCCGGCTCGGCCCTGGCGGCGCGGCTACAGGGCAGTCGCCGCCGCGCGTTTGCTCTGCTCAGCGACGCCGAATGTAACGAGGGCTCGGTGTGGGAAGCAGCGATGTTCAGCGCCCACCATCGGCTTTCGAATCTCGTGGCCGTCATCGACCTCAACGGACAGCAGGCGCTCGGCCATACCAAAGACGTTCTTGACCTCTCGCCGCTCGCGAACCGCTGGCGCGAATTCGGCTGGAATGTCATCGAGGAAGATGCCGTCGAATCCGGCTCTGCTGAACGTATCGCCGCAAGGCTCAACGAAATCGATACCTCAACCGGGCCGCCCACTGTGTTGATTGCGAAGACGCGCTTCGGCAAAGGTGTCTCGTTCATGGAAGACCGCATCAAGTGGCATTACTGGCCGATGTCCGATGACGAGTACACCCAAGCGCTGCTGGAATTGGATGCTTCATGAGGAAGGCCTTCATCGCGGCGCTCGTCGAACTAGCCGAGCAAGACCCCCGCATCGTTTTCCTGACAGGTGATCTCGGCTATCTGGCCGTTGAACCGTTCGCTGAGCGTTTCCCAAAACGTTTCTACAACGTCGGGGTTGCCGAGCAGAACATGATGGGGCTCGCAACAGGTTTGGCCGAAGGCGGCATGATCCCATTCGTTTATTCGATCGCACCATTCGCTATCCTGCGCCCCTATGAGTTCTTCCGAAACGGCCCGGTTCAGCACCGGCTGCCCGTACGGGTTGTCGGAGTCGGCGGCGGATTTGAGTACGGCCCAAACGGATTTTCGCATTACGCCCTCGAAGACATTGCGTTGATGCGCGCGCAGCCGGGCGTGACAGTGGTTGTACCTGCTGACCATGTTCAAGCGGGCAACGCCCTGCGGGTCACCGCCGGCCTGCCCGGGCCCGTCTACTTCCGGCTCGGCAAAGACGACAAGACCACCGTTCCCGACTTGAATGGGCGGTTCTACCTGGGGCGCGCGCAGTTGGTTGTGCCCGGCGACGATCTGCTATTTGTCGCGCTCGGGACGGCCGTTCAACAGGCTGTGGCAGCGGCGAACGTGCTCGAAACTCATGGCATCGACGCCGCGATCGCGCTCGTCGATAACCTCACTGACGCACATCCTGAAAACCTGACGGGACTGCTCGCCAGATACGGCTGCGTAATCACGGTCGAGGCCCACTATCTGAACGGTGGGGTCGGATCGCTCGTTTGCGAGATCGTCGCAACCGAAGGGCTTGATTGCCGAGTCGTCCGTTGCGGCGTTGCGCGGCTCGAGTCCGGCGTCAGCGGGAGCGAGGCATACATGCTTGACCAGCATGGGCTCTCGGCCTCGAAGCTGGTCGAAAAGGCTCTCAGCGTTGTTGGCTCGACATGACGGGGACAGCGGCACACAACTTCGATGCAAAACGTTTCGGCCTGACTCTCCTTCTTGTAGCCGCTCTCTACTGGTTCTGCCTACAATTCATTTTCCCCGGCTTCTTCGCGCCGACAGACCCGTTGCACTCGGACTACTATCTGCCATCGGCGCTCGCCGCTGACCAGCAGCCCATCTGGCAAAAGATAGACTATCCGCGGCCCATGGGATTTTTTGTGCTGTGGCTGTTCGGGCATCTGGGCCTGGCTGGCGCGACGGCGCTGATTATCGGCGTAACGCTTCTCAACACCGCTCTCGTGGTCGAGTTGTGGCGGCGGATGGCGCCAGGTGTGCTTGGGTGGGCTCCGATTGGCTGGCTGTCCGTTGTGCTCTATGCGGCCCTGCTGTTCGGCCATCCTCAGTTCTATCTGAATCATGCGCATGACGCGATGGCGGCTCTGTCGCTGCTCTATCTGCTGCTCGCCATGCACGCCTGGGAAAACTGGAACGAATCCGGCCGCATCGGCTGGGCGCTCCTCACGATTCCCCTGTTGCTGCTTCTGGTGCTGACCAAGGAAACATTCTTCCTCGCCGCCTTGGCCTACTGGTCAGTGCAGGTCTTGATGGCGTCACGGGAACGCCGGCGCAGCGCGATCATTTTACTGATCGTGGTTCTCGCGCTGGAGCTTGCGGGTGCTCTTGTCAGCCTCGGTGCGCGTGAAGGGTTTGTGCAGACGGCCCGCGCCGCGACTCACCCTTACTTCATTGACGCCTCGCCCGGCTCGATCCTGAGTTCGCTGACGACACTCCTGCGATATCAGCTTCCTTTGCCGTCGGCGCTAGTCCTAGCGCTTGCCCTGGCAGTCGCGTTCGGGCGGCGCGAGCTGCGTTGGCCGGCGCTGTTTTTCCTCGTCGCCGGGATATCGGCGTTGTTGCCACACTCTCTGCTCCCAAACCACTTGGAGCCCAATTATGGCTGGGTCGGCGCGACGTTGACGTTCTCGCCACTGTTACTTCTCGGCGCCTTGCCGCCGCCGCGCCGCTGGCTTGGCTGGGCGACGCTCGCGACAGCCGGAGCCCTGCTCGTTGCCGGTTGGACACTTGACCGCGCCCCCTATGAGGCGGGCCGTTGGCAGGTCGGGCAGCAACGTATCCTCGGGAACTTGTGCGATTCGTTCGACCTACTGAGGCAGGCGCCCGCTGACGCCAAGGAAATCCTCATCACAGGTGTCCAATCGCCTTTCAGCCCATTCTACGTTCCGGCTTACGAGGACTACGTCGCCTGGGAACTCGGCCGTCAGCGTCGCTGGACGGTCGTAATGCCGCGGGATGCCCCACGCGGAGGCGACGATCTCGTTCGGCGCGTCGGCTTGGACAACGTGAGCCTGATGGACTTCGATTACGCGTTTGCCTTCCGGGCTGATGGAACCTTGGCGTCGGCCTACCACAGGGCGCATCTCGAGAAGGCGGCGGCCGACCCGCTTTTCCGCGACCGTGTCCTCATTCCCGAACTCGCCGTGGTCTTGAAAGATCTCGACAGAGAACCTGACAAGTGGTATCACCATCTCAAAGCCGGCGCCATTTACTGGGACTGGGGGATGCCCGGCCCGGCGCGCGGTCATTTCGAGAAAGCCGCCGCGCTCGATGAGTCCGGCAATCCCTATCCGCCCTACTACCTGGGGCTCACCGACGAGGCACAGAGCAATCTCGAAGAGGCGGCGCGGCACTACCGCATCGCCGTGGAACACGAAGCCGAGTCGCCGAATCCGTCGTTTCGTGAATCGCTGCGGCGCGTGATGGCGAAGTTGGGACCTTCTTAGCCTTCGTAAACGATGCCTCCGTTATAATGTGGCGCTGCTTTCGACGACGATGTCGTTATCCCCCAACAGCACGGCAAACGACGAAGTAGCACGCCAGGTTCGCGATCTCGGCTGGTGGTACCAGCACTTCGAGCTACCCTGCGGCGTTACCACCGGCAACGGCCAGGAGCCCGCCTACCGGCCCGAGACGCGTTGGAGACTCTTCGAGCCGTTCGTCCCGCTGGATCTCAAGGGCAAAACAGTCCTCGATCTCGGTGGCAGCGCGGGCTACTTCTCGATTCAGATGAAATTGCGCGGCGCCGACCGCTGCGTGCTCGTCGAGCCCTACGAAGAGTTTGTGCGGCAGGCCGACTTTGCCGCCCGACAGTTCGGCGTCGACATCGAGATTGTCAACGACGATGCCCTCACGTTTTGCCTTACCTGTGACGAGCGCTTCGACTACGTGATCTTTCTCGGACTGTTCTACCACCTGAAATATCCCGTGATCGTACTCGATCGCGTCGCGGAAATGACGAAGGAGCGCCTCTACTTTCACTCGCACTTGTTGGGCCTCGACAGCGCGCCCGGCGCGCCAAAGGCGAACTACGAACGAGGTGCCGACGATTCCCTCGTCGACGATCCGGCTTTCCCGCGCATGATGTTCATCGAGACGCTCTACAACGGTGATCCGACGAACTGGTGGATACCCAACTATCAGTCCCTCGAACCACTGCTGCGAAGCGCCGGCATGAAGGTGATTGCGCGGCCTCACGATCAGTTACTCGTCGCCGAACCGGAACACTATTTCGGGAAGGTCGTGCATGACAAGCTCGTCCTGCCGCGATTCGGCAAGAAGGGACGTGCCATTCATCCGGGGCCCCAGAAGGTTGACCCTGAGTTGTGGCAGCGGCTTATTGATAGCCTTGATACAGAGGACGCCGATTGAGCTCGCTGTCTAACCTGCAATCGCAATTCTCATGCCCAAATCCCCCACCCAGCGATCAACCACTAGCCGAGCCGCGACTGGCAAGGAGCGGTCCGAACCCGCCACCGAACACTTGCCCGCTGCGAAAAAATGGGGACTGTACCAAGCGCCGCCCTCGAAACTCGTTCGCCGGCCTCGGCTGCAAGCGGCGCGCCGTGGACTGTCCCCAATTTTTTCACAGCCCCTCCTCAGCGCGCGGTCTAGCCTGCCATGAAACTCGTCGCTGACACCGCTGCGCGCACCCTCACCGTCGAGAACGGGGAATCGGCGACTCATGACCTCTACAGCCGCGCATCGTTCGAGCACATCTCCCGCCAATGGGTCCGCATCGGCTGGAGCCTCCGCTACTACTCCGGGTTCACATGGATGGGCTTACCGGTCTTGCAGTTGCCCGATGACTTGGTGCGCTTCCAGGAAGTGATTTGGGACGTGCGGCCCAGCCTTGTGATCGAGACAGGCGTGTATCAGGGCGGCTCGCTGTTGTTCCACGCCAGCCTCTGCAAGGCGATCGGCGCGGGCCGCGTCGTAGGGGTCGATATCAATGTACCGTCCAGCTTGCGTGAGGCCATCAGCGATCATATGCTCGGTTCACACATCACATTGATCGAAGGCGATTCGGCATCGCCTGAGGTCTCGGCCAAGATCGAGAGACTGCGCGAGCCGGGGGAGACGACCCTGGTCTTACTTGACTCCGATCACAGCCGCGCGCATGTGCGCCGGGAACTCGAAGCGTATGCGCCGCTCGTGACGCCCGGTTCCTACTTGATCGTTGCCGATACGATTGTGCGGGACCTCGCCGATGTGCCAGGTGGCGATCCGTCTTGGGCCGAAGATAATCCGGCGGCTGCCGTGGAAGATTTCCTGGCGGCGCATCCGGAGTTCGAGCGTGCGCCCCGCGTGTCGCAAACCAGCGTCGAGAACCTGCCTGCCGCCGTGAGCTACTGGCAAGGCGGCTGGCTGCGCCGCCGGCCCTAGAACTCCCCGTTTAATTCCCGGTTGCACTCGAAAATGACACAACAAGAAATCGAGCAGCGAATCGAAGCGCTCGGACCATGGTTCTATCCCTTCGATTTCGGCGGCGGTGTTCACACGACCTCGAACGTCCCGCCCCATGTCACCGACATCTTCGAGACCCGCCGTCTGATGGTCGATGCCGTCGTAACCGCACACTTCGCGGAGCGCCTCAAGCAAATCCGCTGCCTCGACATCGGTTGCCATGAGGGCTTCTACAGCTTCGCGATGGCCCAGCTCGGCGTCGAGCGAATCACCGGGTTCGATGTGCGCGAAGCGAATCTCAACAAAGCACGCTTCGCCGCCGAGCGGCTCGGCCACCCGGCGATCACGTTTCAGCAGGGCAACATCGAAGATCTCGACCCAGCCTCGCTCGGCAGCCACGAACTCGTTTTATTCCTGGGCGTGCTCTATCACCTGGAAAACCCGATGCGGGCTCTGCGGAACCTGGCTGCGATCACTTCGGAGCTATGCGTCATTGAGACGCAAGTCATCGACGAGGTCGAGGGCGAAGTCGAGTGGGGCGCCCGCGAATGGACGCGCCCCTATCAGGGCGTCCTGGCATTGATCGACGAAGGCGACGAATTCTACGCCGACAACACCGAGACCGGCCACTCGCCGGTAGCGACATGCCCTTCCCCGAAGGGGCTCACCTTCATGCTGAAGCAAGCCGGCTTCCAGCGCGTCGAGTTCCTCGACCCTCCCCAGGGCGCGTACGAACAGCACGCCCGCCGCAAGCGCGTCGTCTGCGCCGCCTACAAGTAGACGCGCCACAATGCTCGTGGCGCAAGCCTCCCGGCTTGCCGGGTCGCGAGTCCTCGTGATCCAGTCCCCCGTATAACCAAAACGCCCCAACCCACAAGAACCCAGTCACAGCAGATCGGCGTCTCTATCTCTCCACCCTGCAATAACTTACCTTTCCCCCGCCCCGCCAGCCGCCTCCACCCGGGTTACGATTCCGATGGCCGCTTTTCACCGGCCATTCTTTGGCCCGTTCACGGGCCATGGTTTCGACTAGGCCAGGCGTTTTACGCCTGGTACACAATGCCCCCGACAGAATGAATCAGGCTCCTTCTAGGGGCCTTACCCAAACCGGCTTGAGCCCCTCACGACTCGTGGCGCAAGCCTCCTGGCCTGCCGGGTCGCGAGTCCTCGCGATCCAGTCCCCCGTATCACCAAAACGCCCCAACCCGCAAAACCCAGTCACAGCAGATCGGCGCCTCTATCTCTCCACCCTGCAACAACTTACCTTTCCCTAGCCCCGCCAGCCGCCTCCACCCGGGTTACAATTGCCACGCGGGCTCGGCCCTCTCGTGTGGGGCGTACCTGATGCCAAATTCGACATGAAAAGCAACTGCACCACAGTCATGGCGGCCATGAACCGGACTTCGACCCTTAAGTGGTTACAGCCAAGCCAGTTACCCGATCTCCGGAAAGGGCGGCATAACTCGTCGGTGATGCAAAATGATGCAAAGTGTGGTACTCTACGCTCGCCCGAGTCCGCTCCGAATCTCCCAGCCGCCGTTTTCTACCAAACGAAGCCAGCTCATAAGCGACAGCACACTTTTTACCAAACAAAGCCAACCTCAGCGCGCCAACTTTCGGTGGTAACGAAAACGCGTGCTCGGCGACATGGCGCGTTAGCATCACCGTCCGCGGGCCTCGCGCCAAGCGGCGATGCGCTCAGGCGAGACACCGCACAAGTAAGCGAGGATGCAAAGCTGGTTGCTCCATGTGGCACGCCAAACGCCCAGTTGTTTCCAGCGCCGGGCCGAAGTCGTCACGGCGGAGGACGCCAGTCCGATGCGACCCATCTTCCGCAAACGCCGCATCAGTTCGAAGTCTTCCATCAGCGGGATCGCGGCGAAACCGCCCGCCTCGCGAAAGGTCTGCCGTCGCACGAAAATCGCCTGATCGCCATAGGGCAGTTGAAAGTAAAGCGAACGCCAGTTCGCCATACTTTCCACCCAGCGGATCGCCAGGCCCGGTGCATCCACGGCAAGCCGAAAGGCCCCGGCGCACACCACGCCGGAAGCGAACAGGGTTTCAATCTGATCCAGGAAGTCGGCCGGCAGCCTCGTATCCGCGTGGAGAAAGAGCAGCGCGTCGCCGCTCGCTTCGGCGGCTCCACGGTTCTGCTGGACGCCGCGGCCGGGTGGCGATTCGATGACTCTCGCGCCGGCGGCGCGCGCCCGTTCCCGCGTCCGGTCGCGGCTCGAGCCGTCAACGACGATGATTTCGGCAACTCCGCTGGCGCGAACCTGCGCGATCAAATCGCCGATCAAGTCTTCTTCGTTGCGCGCGGGAATGATGACGGAAAGACGAAGCGCTCCCGCGCGAGCACTGGTCGCGGCAGGGGGCGTCTCGTTCAGACCGTCACTGCGTGCTTCGACGGCGGTTTCCATGGGCCCGGGAAGCTACGAGAATACCATGGCCGCCGGCCGAGCCGGGGGCCGTACCGCAGTCTCGGTCTTGATCTCAGTGTTTACCTTAGTTGCCGGACTTCCGCTGCTTCCGTACCATGAAATATTGAGGGAGAGAATAACTTGCGAATTCTTGTAGCCGGGGGTGCCGGATTTATCGGCTCCCATCTTTGCGACCGCCTGTTGGCGGAAGACCATCAGGTCCTCGCCGTCGACAACTTTCTGACCGGTCGAGCCGAGAACCTGCATCATCTGCGGTCGAATCCAGGCTTCGATTTTCTGGAACACGATGTCTGCGAACCTCTCAAGATTGCGGGGCCGGTTGACTTCGTGTGCAACCTGGCGTCGCCCGCCAGCCCGGTCGACTACCTGACCCACCCTGTCGCGACGCTGATGGTTGGCTCCGTGGGAACGAAGAATCTGCTCGATCTGGCTCGTCAAAATGATGCCGGTTTTCTGCTCACTTCCACCTCGGAGTGCTACGGCGACCCGCTAGAGCATCCACAGAAAGAAAGCTACTGGGGCAACGTCAACCCCATCGGCCCCCGCTCGTGCTACGACGAAGCAAAGCGCTTCGCCGAGGCCGTTACGATGGCTTACCACCGCGAGTACAAACTCAATACCCACATCGCGCGCATCTTCAATACCTACGGTCCGCGCATGAAGCTGCGGGACGGACGCGTCGTGCCAGCCTTTCTCGACCAAGTCCTGAGCGGCCGGCTGCTGACGGTTTTCGGTAGCGGCTCGCAAACCCGTAGTTTCTGCTTCGTGTCTGATCTCGTCGATGGACTCTTCCGGTTGATGTGGAGCGAGGACCATCTTCCGGTGAACATCGGCAATCCGAGTGAGATGACGATCCTGCAGTTCGCCGAACTGATCCAGGCCAAGCTGGGAATTGAGGAAAGCATCACCTTCAAGCCTCTGCCCGAGGACGATCCCAAGCAGCGTCAACCGGACATCACAAAGGCCAGGGAGATCCTTGGTTGGGAACCCAAGGTTTCGCTCGATATCGGTCTCACCGATACGATCGAGTACTTCCGCGCGCAAGAGTTGGCGCCGCCCGTCAGCCCCACCTAAAAGGGGCGTCTTCCCTCACCCAAATCGTTGAGCGGACCGGGTGCGCGCTTTCGTGGCCTCGATCTCACGGTCGCGGCCCGGGGCGGCCGTCACCAGCGAATCGATCAGAGCGCGCGCGACTTGAGCGACGTCATCGACCGCCCGATCAAATGCCGCTACGTTGGCTTGTGAAGGCTTGGTGAACCCACTCAGCTTGCGGACGAACTGAATCGAGGCGGCACGGATTTCTTCGTCCGTCGCGGGCGGATCAAAGTTGAACAACGTTTTGATGTTTCGACACATGGCGGTTCGTTCCAGATTGTGTCCAGCGTGCCTTGTCGACGGCTTGATCCCGCCTCAATCCAGCGTATAAAACTCGTACCGAATCGACCAGCGGTCCGCATGCCCTGGCGCAATCTTCAAGTCGATGAAGGGCTCCGGGCAGAGCGTCGTATGCGGCGACCAGAACTGCAGCTTCGACAAAGGCTTATCCGCATGCATCCGCACGCCGGCCTTCACCTTGCGGTTCTCGATCGCGAAGCGGTGGTCTTCGGCTCCGGTGCCATAGCCGGTGAAGAGCGTGATGATGTGTTCGCCTTCAGGGATCACCTTGGAGTACCCCAACTCCCGTCCTTGCACCTCGCCATAGCCCTTCAGATCACGGTCAGCGGTCAAATCAAACGGGAAGCGGACAACGAAATCAGGCCCAGTAGGCTGGCCGTCGATGACGAAGAAGTTGTGGTTATAAACGTCGGTCTCAATCGGCTTGCCGCCGGTGTTGGATAGGACGTGGTCGATGACGAGTTCCGGCCGGCCGGGAACGAGCGTCATACGCTTGGTGTAGCTGAATCCATAACCGCTCTTCGGATCGCTGACCTCCTGCACGAACTCAATCCAGTTCGACCCTTGTTCGATCGTCCATTTGCCGGGATCAACAACGCGGTAGGTATGTTGCCAGCGGAACTCCTTTTCGTCGGGCTTCTCACAGATGCCGACGCCGATGCGCAGGAAGGTCCCACCCGGCGGAATCTCGCCGAATCCCTGCGCGGTTGCGTTCAGGCTGAAGGATTCGACCGGCCCCGTGATGCGGTCATGAAGGTAAGGGTCGTCGGCCTGCTGCCATTCGCCAAAATACTCGTGGCCCTCGTAAGTCAGGCTGTGGACGACGCCCGACCAGTCAAAGCGCGTGCCGCGGTAGTAGCCGTTCTCGAAGTCCGGCAGGTACAGCTTCGCGGTCACGAGGCCGTTCGAGATTTGGGCTTCGGGAGGGCCGGCGGCGGGCAGCAGCGTTGCGCACAGTAGCAGGGTGCATGCGATGGAGCGGATCATGGCCCTATCATACTCCGCTCCCAAAGGCTCTGACGGCGCCGTTGCTTCTTTCGTAAGATGCAACAAACGTGGCCTAACTCGGCATCTCTGCAAACGTGCACTCTCAGCACCCGCGCGAGCCGCCGGCCGCGCCGCAGCCCCAAAATCGTATGTCATACTGAGTTACGGCGCAATATTCGGAGCGAGAAGTCGATGAGAGAGTTACAGCCGTCGATGTCAAAACAAGCCATTCTGGCGGTGGATCAGCTCTACCCGCTTCCTCCGTTGATCCTGCACCCGTTCACTGAAACCGCCTCCACCGTCCGTGTGCTCGAAAGCGCCAAGGCGTCCCTGTCGCTGTTGAGGGAGGGCGCCGCCGAGAGTGATCAGGTTGAACTCGACCGGCAGCTTCTGGAGGGCCGCTACGCGGAAGTCCGCATGCTGTTCTACGTGGGTAAGGACATTTTCCGCTGGATGGAGCAGTGCCTTGACACCTGTGCCCGGGAGCCCGGACTCACTGGCCACGTCCTGCACCCCCAAAGCTTCGCGCAGTTGCTCATCAAGCACACGCCGGATGACGTGCAGGAGAAGCTCAAGAGCTGGGGCGTCGTCGAATACGTGCGCATCTTCTCTCGGTCAATCGGGATTTACTCACAGTTTTCGGAGCCGCCGACTCGAGAGATCTTGCAGAATAACTACCTGCGTCACTACTACCGTCACGCGGACTACGCGTTCGCCGCTTGGCGAGACCTTCGCAAGAGCCCAGAACTCCCACCTGAGAACTTTCCCTTCATCCTCTACGCTTCCGGCGAATACACCCGCATGCTCGAACAGCAGTGGGAAGAGTCCGTTTAGCCCAAATCCTCTTCCCTTTCGCCATTCATCGTCGGATTGACATCCTGCGCCCGTTGCTGGCTAGTGGGCGTACACCGCTCGATCTGGTTTTAGGCGCTTGGCTGCCTCGAAGCTACATCCACAATATATAGCGCACACACGAATACCACTACCACATATTGGGATAGACACGTAAGCCCAATATTTTTTATAGGATAGCGGTCACTTTTCACTTGACTGGAGGGGGGCAAGTGTGAGATTTTACTTGTGGTCAGTAGTGGTCGAGAGTAGACAATATTGGCTGGCAGTGGTTGATCGTTCCTCCTCAGGCGATCGAAATGGTCTTGAGACATGTTTCGAGGCACGCAGACAGGGCGGGTGGATGACAAAGGCAGACTTAAGCTGCCCGCCCTGGTGCGTGCTCGCCTGGAAGAGGAGTACAGAGAGCCCACGGTTTTCGTCACGAGTATCGATGGGGATGAAGTCAAAGTGTTTCCCCTCCGCGAGTGGGAGACGGTTGAGACTAGATTATCGGAAAAGTCGTCGGCAGGCAATGAGTCCGACGGGGAGATTAAACAAAAGATTCTGTTCCAGGCTAATCGCTTTGGAGCAGAAGAGACCTTGGACAATCAAGGCCGCATCCTTGTGCCCGCGGTTTTGCGGGAAGCCGCGGGCATGAGGGGCGAAGTTAAGATTCTGTGGCAGTCGAATCACTTGCTGGTGGTGAACGCCGCCCGCTTCGATGAAGCGGCCGAAGCGAACCGCCTGACGCCGATCGACAGACGCTACGCGGCGAACCTAGGGATTTGATGATTGGCCCATTATCCGGTTCTGCTGAACGAAGTTTTGGAGTACTTGTCCATTGACGCTTCTGGGCTTTATGTGGATTGCACGCTGGGAGAGAGCCACTACGCCGAGGCAATACTGGCACGCCTCGACACGGGCCGACTTATCGCTATCGATCGGGACCGGGACGCGATCGAGTCGGCCCGCAGGCGCCTCAGCGAGTGGGGCGAGCGAGTGAGTTTTCACCATGGGAGCTACGGCGATATCGAGACGATGCTTGGCGCGGAACGTCCGCAAGGCATCGTCGCCGATTTGGGGCTTTCACGCGGGCAGTTCGAGACGCCCGAACGGGGATTCAGTTTCCAGCAGAACGGTCCGCTGGATATGCGGATGGACCGAACCCAACAGCTTACGGCCGCGACGATCGTGAATCACTATGACGAGCGAGAGATCGCGGATTTGATCTATGGGTTTGGGGAGGAGCGGAGAAGCAGAAGAATTGCTAAGGCCATTGTTCGGGGGCGGCCGATCCGCGATACGGTGCATTTGGCCGGGATCGTGGCGCGCGCCGTCCCTCGGACACCCCGCATGAAGATTCATCCGGCGACGAAGACCTTTCAGGCGATTCGGATTGCTGTCAACGCGGAGCTGGAGGAGTTGGATCGTTTTCTGGAAACGGCGCCGCTGTTGTTGGCCCCCGGGGGGCGTATGGCGGTTGTGAGTTTTCACTCGCTGGAGGATCGGCGGGTGAAGCAGGCGTTTCGGGGCTGGCAGGCGAGGGAAGTATTGGAGCCGTTGCACAAGCGCGTAGTGCGTCCGACGGACCAGGAGATTGCTGAGAACCCGGCGAGTCGCAGCGCCAAGCTGCGAGCCGCGGAGAGGACTTTGAATTCATGGTTGCCGCTGAATTAGTCGTGTCTGAACGGGGCAACTTGCGGTTGCCGCCCGATTCGCCGCCCGAAGCACCGGCCCGTGGCCGGGCGCATGACCGAGGCGGTGTAGCGGATCGAGAACGCCCGTTTGTCTACGATGGTGTTCGCGCCGGCCGAGCGGTTCGCGCAGGCCTGTCGAAGCGGGCGGCTTTTTCGCGGCCGCTACCGATGGAAGACGTGTATTTCCACATCAAGGAGTTAGACAACACGCACCTTCACAGGCAAGCGGACCCGGCGGACAAAGCGGCCTGGGCGCGTTTCGTGGGTGCGGGTTTGTTGGGTCTGACGTTAGCCATCCTGACGTTCGCCCCGCGGCCTCTGCTGAGGCATTCCGGCTACCGGCTCGAGGTTCTTCAGCAACGGCATCAGGCTCTGGCCTCGATTCAGGGCCAGTTGATGGTCCGTCAAGAGATGTTGAGCGATCTGCGGCGTGTCGCGAAGTTAGCGGGGCAGCAGGGGCTGTCACAGACTCCGCCGGAACGGTTCGCGTGGCAGAACCAGACGATCCCGCCGGTTTCAGGAAAGGGCGAGCTTGCTTGGAACGGCACAAAAATTCAGCCCTGAGCCGGAGGCGTTTCGAACTTCTCTACAACGGCTCGCCATCATAGTGGCCCGGGCAGCGGGAGTCATTCATGGCAGGCGGCTGGATAAGAGATCACACCCTTCCCAACGGAGACATTCGAACGAAGTGGCGCGTCTGGGTGCGGCGGCTCGCTGCGTCACGGGACCGTCCTAGTTTTCGACTTACCGTCCTTGCGGTGCTCGCCACGGCGTGGCTGATGCTGGTCGTGGTTCGGCTTTGGGATCTCCAGATTCACCAAGCTTCGCGGCTCGTTGAGAAGGCCCAACGCCAGCAAGAAGGTTTGATTGAGATCGGCGCGCCGCGCGGGCGTATCTTCGACCGATTCGGAGTGGAGCTCGCGCGCAGCACACCGGTCGACTCCATCGGCGTTTTTCCCTCAAAGATTGGCGATCCCGAGTTGGCGGCGGACCTCTTGTCGAAGGTGCTGGGGGTCGATCCCGCCGAGATCCGAGAAAAGCTGAGCAGGGAGCGCTTCCAGTGGATTCGGCGTCTGGCGGAGCCGGGTGAGGCCGAACGGATCAGGGAGCTTCCCCTGGAGGGTCTGCATTTCGAGCAGGAGAGCAAGCGGTACTACCCGAAGGGGTCTGTCGCGGCGCACGTCCTGGGGGCGGTCGGGCTCGATCACACCGGACTCGCGGGCTTGGAGCAAACCTTTGAGAACAAGCTTCACGGTACGCCGGGGTGGCGCGCGGTACAGGTCGATGCCCTGCGGCGGGGGTACTCGAGCGAAGTCACGCAGCAGCCCGTTCCGGGATATGACTTGGTTCTCACGATCGATCAGCGCATTCAAGTAACGGCGGAGACAGAACTGGCACGGGCGATCAAAACGACTCATGCCGAGGCCGGGACGGTGGTCGTCATGGACCCCTCGAACGGCGACATCCTCGGCATGGCGAACTGGCCGACGTTCGATCCCAACGACCGGACCCCTTCCGAAGAGGAGTTGGCGCGCCGCACAAACTACGGTCTCAGTCACATGATTGAACCGGGCTCGACGTTCAAAGTCGTGACGCTCTCGGCAGCCTTGGAAGAAAAGCTGACGACGCCGGAAGAAATGATCGACTGTGAGAACGGCCGGATCCATGTTGGCTCGCGCCGCATTCGCGACCACAAGTCGTTCGGGCTGCTCAGCGTAGCGGATATACTGGCGCGCTCGAGCAATGTCGGCGCGATCAAACTGGGACTGCGGCTAACGCCGGAACGGCTGTTCGAGTACGCTCATCGCTTCGGGATCGGGCAGGCGCCGGGACTGCCGTTGCCGGGAGAGGCGGAGGGGATGCTTCGGAACTGGGAGAGATGGCATCCGAGCGCCATCGGATCGGTCGCCATCGGTCAAGAGGTCGGAGTGAGCGCCGTTCAGATGGCGCGGGCCATAAGTGTGATTGCAAACGGTGGCCTGTTGGTGACCCCTCGCGTGGTTGAAGCGATCGTGAGTCCCGACGGAGTGCGGGAAGAGCGCCAAGCGCGGCCTCCCGAGCGGGTTCTGACGGCGGAGACAGCGGCCACGATGCGGGCGCTGATGGAGCGCGTTGTTCGAGGAGGGACAGCGAGGCTGGCGCAGACCCCGGGCTACCGCGTGGCGGGTAAGACCGGAACGGCACAGAAAGTAGATCCGGAAACGGGCCGTTACTCGACGAAAGACTACGTTGCCAGCTTCGTCGGTTTCGCGCCGGTGAACTCGCCCTCGGTGCTGGCAGTGGTTGTGCTGGATTCGCCCGTCGGCCCGTATCACGGCGGGCAGGTCGCAGCTCCTGTGTTCTCAGGAATTGCGACCGAAGCGCTGCGCTACCGGGATGTTCCGCCGGAGTTGCCGATTGACGCCAAGCCGGCAGCGCCGGTGCCGGCGGAATGGCTGACCGACTTCGTGGGCGACGAGGATGAGACTCAGTGGCCCAAGAGCGCATTGGCGGCATTTCCCGAGCCGGTAGCCTCAGAAACTTCGGTCTTGGCCGTGACCGCGAACGCTCGGCCAGCGGCCGCGCTTTCATGGTTCAGCACGCCCTCTCCGGCCAAGGATGGCGAAGCGTATGCAGGGCAGCTGGAAGAAGCGGCTCCGCGGCCTGCACCTTCGAAAAGCAAAGCAGCCGGCAGTCAAGGGCCTGCTCGTTTGCGTGTTGTGAATGCACTTTTGCCTGACTTCAGCGGCGCGACGGTCGGCTCGGTGATTGTGCGCGCCAACGCGCTGGGGCTCGAGTTGAAGCTGCGGGGAAGCGGAGTGGCGTGGCGCCAATGGCCGGCCGCCGGAACCGCCGTGAGGCGAGGCGACACGGTTGCGGTGGACTTTCGGGCACGGGAGTGGCGATGAAGATCGGCGACTTGTTCGAGCGCGATGCTCAATGTCAGACCGGTTTACGCCACGAGACCGTGCATGGGCTTCAATACGATTCCCGGGCGATCGAAGCCGGAGACGTCTTCTTCGCGTTTCCGGGCGACAACGTAGACGGACACAAATTTGTCGAAGCGGCGTTCGCGGCGGGGGCGGTGGCGATTGTGAGCGAACACCCGGCGCCCGACGCGCACCGGGAGCAATGGATTCAAGTCCCACATGGGCGCAGGGCCCTGGCGCGAGCCGCGCTGCGTTTCTATGGTCGGCCGGACCAGCGCTTGAAGTTGACCGGCGTAACAGGCACGAACGGGAAGACGAGCACCGTGTTCCTGCTGGATGCGATCCTGGCGCACAGCGGGCATCTGACCGCGCGCCTAGGGACCATTGAGCACAAGGTTGGGCAGCGCCGGATCAAAGCCGTCAATACGACGCCGGAGTCGCTGGACATTGTGCGGTTTCTAGCTGACCTCGTCGAACAGGGCGGCACACACGCTACGTTTGAGGTCTCTTCCCATGCGCTCGACTTGGGGCGCATTCACGGCTTCGATTTTCACACCGTCGTCTTTACGAATCTGTCGCAGGACCACCTGGACTACCACGGGACGATGGAGGAGTACGCCGCGGCCAAGCGACTTCTGCTCGAAGGGGCGGGTGGAGAGACGCCGCGCTTCGCGGTGATCAACCGAGATGATCCGGTGGGACAGGATTGGCTTGAGGCAAGTGCATCGGAGACGTTGAGCTACGGCGTGCAACACGGCGCTGACGTGGCGGCCGAGAACGTCGAGGTGCGCATGTCGGGTGTGTGTTTCCGGGCGCTGACACCGCGCGGCAACCTGGATATCCGGTCATCGTTGGGTGGAGAGTTCAACGTCGCCAATTTACTGGCGGCCATCGCGGCGGCGCTGACGCTCGGCATTGATCTGAATGCGATCGGCGAGGGCCTCGAGGAGTGCAAGGCCGTGCCGGGGCGCTTTGAGTTGGTTGACGAGGGTCAGCCCTTCACGGTGATCGTGGACTATGCGCACACCGATGACGCGCTGCGGAACCTGCTTGAGGCGGCGCACACGCTACGGCGGCAGTCGAAGGCGCCGGGGCGGATTCTAACGGTGTTCGGCTGCGGCGGGGACCGCGATCGTACCAAACGGCCCGCGATGGGAGAAATGGCGGGACGCTTGAGCGATCTGGTAATTCTTACATCCGATAATCCGCGCACCGAGGACCCCCTGAACATCATCGACGACATCCGGGTCGGGCTTGGGAGAGTTGACTCCTCGTATGAGGTTGAGCTGGACCGCGCGCAGGCGATTCGTTTCGCGGTTGCCCAGGCGGTTGGCGGCGACATTGTGCTGATCGCGGGTAAAGGGCACGAGACGACACAGACGATCGGCAAGCAGGTGAATCCGTTCGATGACCGCGAAGTGGCCCGCGGCGTGCTGCAAAGTTTGGGTTATGGCGTGGATTTGGATGCCGGTTAGGACCAGGCGGGATGGAATTGGCGAATGCGGTTGAAGCTCTCGGAGATCGCGAAGATTCTCGGCCCCGCGCTGAACGAGAAACGAGGAGAGGTGACGGGCTATTCGATCGATTCAAGGACTTTGCGGCACGGCGATCTGTTCTTTGCCGTTCGTGGACCTCGCTTCGACGGGCACGACTTCATCGATGCGGCCTGGGATTCCGGGGCGGCCGCCGTGGTGGCGGAACGGCCATGGGCGGCGGCTCACGAGCCACGCGGAGCGCTGTTTGCAGTCGACGATGTGGCGCGGGGATTGCGCGAGTTGGCGGCCGACGCGCGCCGGCGCTGGGGCCGGCCGATTGTCGGAGTGACGGGTAGTAATGGGAAGACGACGACGAAAGAAGCTATTGCGGCCTTACTCGCTCGGCGCTTTCGCGTGGCGAAATCGGAGGGGAACCTGAACAACGATCTTGGCTTGCCGCTGTCGCTGTTGCGCGCCGATGACGCCTCCGAAGCCGGTGTGTTCGAGATGGGCATGAACCATCGCGGTGAGATTGCGCGGCTGGCCCAGATCGCGGCGCCAACAGTCGGGGTCGTGACGAACGTGAGTGAGGCGCACGTTGAGTATTTTTCGTCGGCGGATGAGATTGCATTGGCGAAACGAGAATTGATCGAGGCGCTTCCGGCGGACGGCACGGCCGTCCTGAACGCCGATGACAAGCGCGTGCGGGCGTTTCGAGATGTGCATGATGGTCCCGTAGTGACTTTCGGCGCTGGCGCTGGGGCCGACTTCCAGGCGACCCGCATTGAAACACTGGGGGCCGAGGGTGTGCGGTTCGTTTTGCGGCGCAAGGGGAGTGACGAGAGTGTTCGGTTTCAGAGCGGTCTGGTCGGACGCCATAACGCCGTGAATCTGGCGGCGGCGCTGGCGACGGCCTCCGTATTTGGTGTTGACAGTCCGGACTTGGTCGATGCGGTTGGGGTCTTGCGGCCCGCGAGCCGCCGTGGCGAGACTTCGCGCTTGGGCGGTGCGCTGATCGTTGACGATTGCTACAACGCGAATCCACGTGCGATGGAGGCGATGCTCGTGCTGCTTGCGGATACGCCGGCATCGCGGCGCATCGCGGTATTGGGTGAGATGCGCGAACTGGGCGAGCACAGCGAAGAGCTGCATCGACGGGTCGGCCGTGCCGTGGCCGAGCATGGCATCGATCTACTGCTGGGCGTGACGGGCGCGGCGCGATACATCGTCGATGAGGCGGTGCGGCGGGGCATGCCGCAATCTCGCACCACGTTTTTCGAACATCCCGAGGATGCCGGGCAATATGTTGCCGACTGCCTGCGGCCGGACGACGCGGTGTTGTTCAAGGCTTCGCGCGGTGTGGCGCTTGAGCGGGCGCTGGCGCTCGTACAAAAGCAGTTTGGCGATGCGGAATCGCTCAGGGCTGCTCCAGTCGTGGCCATGAAGGGGAGACCGTAGGGTCGGACGCAATGCTTTTTCACCTGCTCTACGAACAACTTTTCCCATACTTTAGCCCGTTCCGCGTCTTCGGCTACATCACGTTCCGGACGGCATTCGCGAGTTTGACGGCCTTGGCGCTGGGGCTCGCTTTGGGGCCCTGGCTGATTCGCAGATTGAATCAGTTTCAGGTGAGCCAGCCGATTCGCGCCGAGGGTCCGAAATCCCATCTGACGAAAGCGGGCACGCCCACAATGGGCGGCCTTCTGATCAATATTTCGATTCTGATACCGACGCTGCTGTGGGCGAATCTGCGCAACGTATATGTGTGGATTGCCTTCCTGGGACTGGTGGGGTTCGGGTTCATCGGCTTCCTGGACGACTATCTGAAGATTCGCCGCGGCAAGAGCCTGGGGTTGAAGGCGCGCGCGAAGATCCTGCTGCAAGTCGGCGTAACGCTCGCGATCGTCGCGAGTCTTGGCTGGCTGCGCGCGGACGGGCACTACGACACGCGGCTGATCTTTCCATTCTTTAAATCGGTGCGGCCGGACTTGGTCGCCGACTCGCTCCTGGGTCAGCCTTGGACGTATCCACTAGCGTTCGCGGGCCTCTTCGCTTTTCTATTCGTCGTGCTGGCGGGATCGACCAACGCCGTGAACTTGACGGACGGGCTGGACGGTCTGGCATCCGGACTGATGGTGATCGCGTCGGGAGCGTTTACAGTGCTGGCCTACGTGGCGGGTCATCGTGAGTTCGCGGCGTATCTGGATATCTTGCCCGTGCCACAGGCGGCTGAGTTGACGATCTTCTGCGGGTCGATGGTGGGCGCGAGTCTGGCCTTCCTCTGGTATAACGCGCACCCGGCGGATATGTTCATGGGCGACGTGGGCTCGCTAGGGCTTGGGGGCGCGCTGGGCACGGTGGCGGTGTTGATCAAACAAGAGATCCTGCTGCTGTTCGTGGGCGGTGTATTTGTGCTGGAAGCGCTGTCGGTGATCATTCAGGTGGCGAGCTTCAAGATGACGGGGAAGCGGGTGTTCAAGATGGCGCCGCTGCATCATCACTTCGAGGCGCTCGGGTGGCCGGAGTCGAAGATCATCGCGCGTTTTTGGATTGCCGGTTTGGTGTGGGCCTTGGTGGCGTTGAGCACGCTGAAATTGCGATGAGACTGGAAGGTAAAAACGTCTTGGTTGTCGGGCTCGGGGAATCGGGTAAGGCCGCGGCTCGTTTCGCGGCGGCGCGTGGCGCCACGGTGACGGTGACCGATCGGCGTTCAGCGGCTGAGTTGGGCGAAGCCGTTGAAGAAATGGGCCGGCTCGGTGCGCGGCTCGCGCTGCAGGAGCATTCGAGAGCCTTGTTCGTTCAGCAGGATTTGATTGTGCCTTCGCCCGGCGTCGCTTGGGACCTTCCCGAGCTTGAAGCGGCGCGGCGAGAGGGTGTCGCGGTGATGGGTGAGCTTGAGATCGCGACAAGTTATCTCAGAGGTCCGGTGATCGGCATTACGGGAACGAACGGCAAGACAACAACCACTTCGTTGATCGGGCACATCCTCGAAACGGCCGGAGTGAAGGCGTCGACGGGTGGCAACCTGGGAACGCCTGTCTTGGCCATGGCGGATGAATCGAGCGAGGACCGCTGGAATGTTTTGGAGCTTTCGAGTTTCCAGTTGGAAGCGACTTCGACGTTTCACGTTCACATCGGCGTGGTGCTGAATGTAACGCCCGATCACCTCGACAGGCACGGCACTTTCGAGGCCTACGCGGCCGCCAAGGGCCGCATGTTCCAGGCTCAGACGGCGGCGGATTTCGCGGTGCTGCACGCTGACGATGCGGTCTGCCGCGGTTACGCCGCACAGACGGTGGGGGGCGCGCATTGGTTTAGCCGCACCAGCCGCACCGAGCCGGGCGCCTGGGTCGAGGACGGCTGGATCGTTTGCGATGGCCGTCGCGTGGCGGAAGCAAAGCTGCCGATCCCCGGGCCGCACAATCTCGAGAATTCGTTGGCGGCGGTGGTTGCGGCGACCGTGGCGGGCGTCGACGCGGCGCCCATCGCGGAAGCGCTGCGGTCGTTTCGGACCTCGGAGCACCGCTTGGAATTCGTCGCCGAGATCGATGGCGTGGCCTACTACAACGATTCGAAAGCCACGAACGTGGATGCGGCCAAGAAGGCCATCGAGACGTTCGATCACGGCTTGTGGGTGATTTTAGGTGGCAGCGACAAGGGATTGGAGTATGCGGCGCTCAGAGAGCCGTTGGCGGGAAGGGCACGCGCGGCTTTGTTGATTGGTGAGTCGGCTCGCAAGATCGAGCACGAGCTAGCGGGCGTCGTGCCGGCTGTTCACGTCAGGGATTTGGGTGAAGCGCTGCGCTATGCCCGTGGTCGCGCCGAGCGGGGCGACACGGTTCTGCTCTCACCGGCATGCGCGAGTTTCGATCAGTTCCGCAACTATGGCGATCGAGGCCGGCAGTTCAAGCAAATGGTTCAGGCACTGCGGCCGCGGGGCAAGGTTTAGGCGATACGGAAACGATTATGCCAAGACATCTTCACTGCGATCGCATCATCTGCGGGATAGTCGTCCTGCTGTCGTTCTTTGGGCTGGTAATGGTGTTCAGCGCCACGACGGGTGGTGAGGAAGCGCCAACGCGCTTTGTGGTCAAGCAGGCGCTCGCGATTGCGATCGGACTGGCGGCGATGCGGATTCTGATGTTCATCGACTATCGCCATTTGCGGCGTCCTCGGGTTGTTTTTGCGGTCATGGGGATCTCGGTGACGTTGCTGGTCGTGGTGCTGTTCGGGGCGCAGACAGCGAATACGAATCGTTTCCTGCGTCTCGGCTCGATATCGTTTCAACCGTCGGAACTGGCGAAGTTCGCCCTGATCCTGTTCCTGGCGTTCTATCTGGATCGGCACGCTCGGAAGCTGGCTGAGTGGCGCACGCTGGCGCGGGCGGGCGTGATCCTGGGGATGCTGTTCCTGCTCGTAGTGGGTGGGAAAGACCTCGGCGGAGTGATTGTGCTGGCGCTGATCGCCTCTGTCATGTTTTGGGTGGCGGGGCTCGACATGCGCTACTTCGCCCTGGCGGGGTTGGGCTCGCTGCCGCTGCTGGCCGTGGCCATCTGGTGGGAGCCGTACCGAATGCAGCGCCTGACGACTTTCTTGAATCCCGAGGCAGACCCGAAGAACGCAGGCTTTCAGATCTTGCAATCGCAGATCGCCGTGGGGACGGGCGGCTTGTTCGGAAAGGGTCTGATGGATGGACACCAGAAAATGCGTTTTCTGCCAGAAGCCCATACGGACTTCATCTTTGCGCTTGTTTGCGAAGAGCTGGGCTTTATCGTGGCGATTCTAGTTGTCCTGGCGTTCGGAGTTCTGTTGTGGCGCGGTGTTCGGGTGGCCAGGCGCGCCCCGGACCGTTTTGGTACTTATTTGGCCGTCGGGATCACGGCGATGATCGTTTGTCAGGCGCTCGTAAACCTCGGGGTCGTACTGGGATTGCTGCCGACAAAAGGGATGCCGTTGCCGTTTGTGAGCTACGGCGGTTCGGCGATGATCGTGGCTCTGGCGTCTTCGGGAATTCTGCTGAACGTCAGCCAACATGCGGAGTGAGCGAGTGCGGAGAGAGTTCGAAGATGCGGAGTGCGACGTTCTTGATCGCCGCCGGCGGAACGGGCGGACACGTGCTGCCCGGGATCGAGGTGGCGCGCGAGCTGCGGGCGCGCGGGCATGTCTGCGTTTTCGTGGGGACCAGCCGGGGGCAGGAGACGCGCCTCGTCCCGGCGGCGGGTTTCACGCTGGAGTTGTTGCGGACGGGTGCGCTGCAGGGGCGATCGCTGTTCGAGCGATTGAAGACGCTGGCCGCTTTACCGGCAAGTTTCTTGCAGGCGCGGGCGGTCATCGAGAAATGGCATCCAGCGGCCGTACTGAGCTTGGGCGGTTATTCCTCGGGGCCGACGATGCTGATGGCGCGAATGGGGGAGATCCCGGTGGTTGTTCTCGAACCGAATGCCCGGCCGGGGCTGGCGGTTCGCTGGGCGGCGCCGTTTGTGGATCGTGGGCTCGTGGCATTCCCCGAGGCACTGACGTACTTCGGCGAGGGGCACGCGGAGGTCAGCGGAATTCCGATCCGCAAAGAGTTTTTCGATCTGCCCCGTCGCGAGGCGCGGACGCCGTTTACGCTGCTCATTACAGGTGGCAGCCAGGGTGCGCGGCGACTGAATACGGCGCTTGTCGAAGCGCTGGGACTTTGGAACGAGCAAGGGCGGTTGGCTGAATTGAAGATCATTCATCAGACCGGCGCGGGTGAGTTCGAGCAGTTGCGGGATGCCTACACCAAGTACGAAGCCGCAGCCGAGGTCTCGCCGTTCTTTGACGACATGCCGAGCGCGTTCGCGGGCGCGGACCTCGTGATCTGCCGCGCCGGTGCGTCGGCTGTCGCTGAACTCTGCGCGGCGGGCAAGGCTTCGATCCTGGTTCCCTATCCCTATGCGGCCGACCAGCATCAGCTTTTGAATGCCCGCTCGCAGGCCGGGGTAGGCGCGGCGCGGCTGGTGGAAGACCAGGAAATGACCGGCGAGCGACTTGTGCGCGAAGTGGAGGCGCTTTGGAAGAGTCCGGCTGAGCTTGCAAGAATGGAAGATGCGGCGCGCGCGCGAGCGAAGCCCGGCGCGGCCCGGCGCGCTGCGCTGCTATTGGAACGCCTGGCCGGCGTTAGCGGCAAGGCGTAAGGAGACAAATGTTTTTTGAAGACATCGCAGTCAAGCATCGGCACATTCATTTCGTCGGGATCGGCGGAATCGGGATGAGCGGGTTGGCCGAGATTCTATTGAGCCTGGGCTACACGATCAGCGGCTCCGACATTCGATCGACGCCGATTACCGAGCGCCTCGAGTCGCTCGGTGCGCGGGTGCTTCAAGGGCATGCGGCCAGTAACATCGCGGGGGCCGATGCTGTGGTCGTCAGTTCGGCGATTCAAGAATCGAACCCGGAGCAGGCCGCAGCCGTTACGGCGAGGATTCCGGTGATTCAGCGCGGCGAGTTGCTGGCCGAGTTGATGCGCCTGAAGTACGGCATCGCCATCGCGGGCAGCCACGGCAAGACAACGACGACCTCGATGACGGCGGCCGTTCTGCACGGGGCAGGTAAGGACCCCACGGTCGTCGTCGGCGGGCGGGTGGATTCGATGGGGTCGAACGCGCGGCTCGGCAAGAGCAGTTTGCTGCTCGCCGAGGCGGATGAAAGCGACGGTTCGTTTCTGAGGCTGGCTCCGATCGTGGCGGTGATCACGACACTCGATCAAGAGCATCTCGATCACTACGGAACCTATGGCGCACTCGTCGACGGCTTCGTCGCGTTCGCCAACAAAGTACCGTTTTATGGCGCTGCCCTGCTGGGCATTGATGACCCGCAAGTCCGGGCGATTCTGCCGCGTATTCAAAAGCCGGTGCGGACGTATGGAACGACGCCGGACGCTGATCTGGTGGCGAGTTCGATCACTTGCGGCGGGCACGGGAGCCGCTTCCGGCTCGCCTATCGCGGAGACGATCTGGGCTGGTTCGAGGTGAAGAGCCTGGGGATTCACAACGTGAACAACGCCGTGGCCGCGGTGCTCGTCGGACTCGAACTTAGTATTGAGCCGGATGCGATTCGGACCGGACTTGCCTCGTTTAGCGGAGTAGATCGCCGCTTTCAGGTGCGCGGGCAGGAAGGTGGCGTGACGGTGATCGATGACTATGGCCACCACCCAACTGAGATCGCCGCGACGCTGGCCGCCGCCAGGATGGCGGATTTCGAACGGGTCATTGTCGTCTTCCAGCCGCATCGCTATACGAGGACAGCGGCGCTGATGGACGGGTTCGCGCACTGTTTTGGCGACTGTGACCGCTTGTTCGTGGTCGATATCTACAGCGCCGGGGAAGATCCGATCGAGGGCGTTCACGCCGAGGAGTTGACCCGCCGCATCCGGGCCGCGGGCTCGCCGCCGGTTCAATACATGGCGTCGATTGAGGACGGCATTGCGGCGGCCGCGGTGGCCGCCCAAGAGGGCGATGTCGTGGTAACGCTCGGGGCTGGGAATATCTCCCAGGCAGGACCGCCCCTGCTCGAGAAGTTGGCCGCGATGACGGGCGGTGTTCGAGCGGCAAGTGGAACGAAGGCTTAAGGAATCGAACAATGCCGAGAAAAGCAAGACTGGCCGAGCGCGGCGAAGCAAACCAAGAATCGGCCTATTTGCGGAGGGCAAAGCCGGTGAACGTGCGCCGCGGGCCCGCGGTCTGGGTCTGGACGGTGGCTCGATGGGGGCTTCCGGCTCTCATCGTGGTACTCATCGCTCTTGGCGCGACTCGCTCGGTTCGTGGCTATGTGGAAGCGTCGCCTTCATTTGTATTCACGGGCGATGAACAAGGTTTGCGCGTGACGGGGTTGCGATTCGTGGATGAGAATGAGGTTCGCGCCCGCTTTGATGCCGACAGCGGCCAAAGCACGGCCGCGGTTCCGATTGATGAACGGCGCGTCGCTCTTTTTGAAATCCCGTGGGTGGAGGAAGCCCGCGTGTTGCGCGTTTGGCCGAACCGGGTTTGGGTCCACATTGAGGAGCGCCAGCCTGTTGCCTGGGTTCGGGTGGGAGCGGCCGGCGGGCGAGATTTCGCCTCCCTGCGGCTCATCGACCCGCACGGCGTCTTCCTTGATGCGCCGCAAGGGTTCAGTCTCGAACTGCCGGTTATCTCCGGTATCGACGAGGCGATGGCGATCGGCGAGCGGCGTGTGAGAGTGGCGCTCGTCAGAAGCTTACTTGTGGAATTGGGTCCGGAGCGTGCCAAGGTTTCCGAGATCGACGTAGCGGACTCGGCGAACGCGCGTGTACTCACTCTCTACGAGGGCGATATTGTGGAGTTGCAGATGGGCGCGGAAGAGTTTCGCCATCGCTGGAATGTGTTCCACCAATATGTTCCTTCCTGGAAAGAGAAGTATGGCCGCATTGGTTCCGTTGATTTGCGATTTGAGGGCCAGGTAGCGGTCAGCCGGGTGGAATTCTAGCATGGCAAAGAGTAGCGACTATCTGGTTGGACTTGATCTGGGGAGTTACCGGACGCGCTGTTTGGTGGCGCTCGAAGAAGACTCCCACCTGCGCTTCATTAGCCATGGGTCGGCGCCGTCGCGGGGTTGGGCGCGGGGTGTGATTGCTGACCAGGACCCGGTGTTGGCTTCGGTAGAAGCGGCGATTGAGGAAGCCGAGCGCAACGGCGGGATGGTTATCGAATCCGCCGTGGTGGGCGTCGGCGGCGGTCACATCCACGGTAATATCTGCCATAGCTATGTGAATCTTTCCGCGGCCGGCGAGGAGATTAGACAGGAGCACGTCGACGATCTTGTTAAAGCGGCTGCGCAAGCCCCGCTCAGCAGCGACCGAACCGCGATCCAGGTTGTGCCGCTCGAGTTTACGGTTGATCAGCAGATCACGGTCAAGAACCCGCGTGGCATGAAGGCGCGGCGGCTGGACGGCCACGCCCAGGTCGTATCGGCGGCCGCTCAGGCTCACAACAATGTTCACGCGGTCGTGAATCGCGCCGGGATCGTCGTCGAGGAGACGGTCTTCGAGGCGTTTGCGGCCGCGCAGGCGATTCTCGAGGAGCAGGAGCGCGAGCTAGGCGTGGCCGTGGCCGACATGGGTGCGGGGTCGATTGACCTCGTCGTCTACGTTGACAACGATTTGCGGCTGGCGATGGGGATACCGCTTGGCGGCGACCATTTCGTGAACGACGTGGCGGAAGTGATGAGGACTTCGCGCGCCGACGCCGAGATGCTGATTCAGCAGTATGGCTGTGCTACGGTGGACGAGACTCCATCGAATGTTTCCGTGGAGGTTCCGGCGCTGAGCGATGGCCGCCCGCAAACGTACCCCCGGCGTCTGCTCAACGAGGTTCTGAGGGCACGGGCCGAGGAAGTATTTGGCGTATTGGGCAGAGAGTTACGCCGGGCAGGGGTTCGCGATCGGTTGATCGGCGGTTTGGTGCTTACGGGCGGATTGGCGGCTCTGGCGGGGGCGTGTGACGTCGCGGAGGATGTGCTGGATTGCAACGCTCGTATCGGGCTTCCGCCGCGTATCGAAGATCTGCCGGATCAGCTCGATCAGCCGGGCTGGGCGACCGCGATGGGACTGGTGCTCTATGGGCAGCGCTTGCGGCTTCACCGCAAGCGGCGGCGCGAGAAGGCCCGCGAATGGCTGAAAGCGATTTTTGAATAGCAAGACACGGCAAGGCGCGGGAGCGCCGGCCAAAAAAAGGGAGCGGGGAGAACCCCATGAATAACGAAGGCGTAAAGTTTACGTTTGACGAGGCGGGAACCGCCAACACGCGCATCAAAGTGTTTGGCGTTGGCGGAGCGGGCTGTAACGCGGTAAACCGCATGATTGAAGCCGGCGTGGAAGGCGTCACGTTTACGGCTATCAATACGGACGATCAGGCGCTGCGGGCGTCGAATGCGGAGTTCAAGTTGCAGCTGGGCTCCCGCTTGACCCTCGGCCGCGGGGCGGGATCGGATCCCGAGGTCGGACGCGCGGCGGCGCTCGAGGATACCGAACAGTTGATCGAGTTGCTGGGCGACGCGGATATGGTTTTCGTGACGGCCGGGCTCGGCGGCGGGACAGGCACGGGAGCCGCGCCAATTGTTGCTTCGCTGGCCAACGAGTTGGGCGCGCTGACCGTAGCTGTCGTCACCAAGCCGTTCGCGTTCGAAGGCCGGCAGCGCATGGCGGTCGCTGAAAAAGGTCTGGCCGAGCTGGCCGAGGCCGTCGATACCGTCATTACGATTCCCAACGAACGACTAATCGAAGTCGTCGAGCGAGGCACGAGCTTCTTCGAGTCGTTTCGCATCGCGGACGATATTCTCAGGCAGGCGGTCCAGGGGATCAGCGACATCATCACGATTCCCGGCATCATCAATCGCGATTTCGCGGATGTTCGCACCATCATGCATGGCATGGGCTATGCCGTGATGGGTACGGCCGTCGCCGAAGGGCCGAACGCGGCGATCGACGCGGCGCGCAAAGCCGTATCGAGCCCGTTGCTGGAGGACGCTGGCATTGAAGGCGCGCGTGGCTTGCTGATCAGCATTACCGGCTCTTCGATACTCGGGCTGCACGACGTTCATGAGGCATCTTCGGTCATCCAAAAGACGGCGGATCCGGAGGCGAACATCATTTTTGGAGCCGTGCTGGACGAGTCAATGGGTGACAAGATCAAGATCACGGTGATTGCGACCGGCTTCCGTAGCGAGAGCATGGGTGTGAGCCGCAAGATGACGGCGGACGCGGCAGTCTCGAATGCGGAGATTCGCCAGAACTTGCAACAAGCGGCGGCATCGAGAGAGCGCGAACGGAGCTTCCCCGCTCCCCGAAAAGCGGCCGTCGAGGCCGAGTCCAGTGAGAAATTGGAAGTGGCCGACCCGCGGTTGCGGTACGAGCCGCTGGAAGAGCCGGAGGAGGCGGAGATGGATCCATCTGATCTTGAGAAACCGGCCTATTTGAGGCGCCGGATGGGGATCGACTAAGCGCGCATCGGCTTGACTGGCAGGGCTTTGGACGCCGCAATATCGTGAGGAGCGCCGGGGAGGCGATCACGGGAAGTTGCTCCGCCTACGCTACTCCTTTATGATAGTTCTCTTACTGGCGTGTCGAGCGCCGGTATTAGCATCTGGAGGGCCTCGCTCGCCCGTTCCCTTTCATACAACGTGTTATGACTCACGCGGTGCGAGAGTCGAGGTGGTGTCCACAGTGATGAAGAAACGATTGACAATTTTTGTAGCGGTGCTCGCAGGTCTGCTGGCCTCCTGTTCGGTTGGGGAAAACCCGGACGAAGCATTACAGAAGACGCTGGAGCCATTCCGGCACGAGACGCTCGCGCAGTCGCCGGTGTATGCCACCACGTTGGGCTACTACGTCCACAAGGCCTCAGGGGAGCAGGATGGGTCGAGTGCGGAAGTGCGGTTGGATGAGATGCTTGACGATTTTTCCGCTGACGCCGTTGCGAAGAGGGTCGCAAGCCTGAAAGCTGCGCAGGAGAAATTGCGACAGATCGATCGGAGCAAGCTGAAGGGGCATGACTTCGTCGACTTCGGGGTCGTCGGTAACTACGTCAAACGAACGCTTTTTGAGTTCGAGAAAGAGCGGGCGCACGAGCACAATCCGACCTTGTACGTCGAGCTGCTGGGAACCGCGTTGCACACTTTGATGGTTCATGAGTATGCTCCGGCGGCGGAAAGGTATCGGCATCTGATCGGCCGGCTTCAGAAAGTACCGGCATTCCTCGAGCAGGCAAAGACGAACCTGAAGTCGTCGCCTGATGTGTGGACGGAAGTAGCGATCGCAGAGAACGAAGGCACTATCAAACTCGTCGAGACGGTGATTCCGGCGGGACTGCCCCCTGAGCTGAAAGCTGATTACGACGCGGCGGCGGGGCCGGCTCTCGAAGCTCTGCGTGGGTTCAGAGACTATCTCAAGAATGATCTCGCCAAACGCAATCAGCACGACTGGCGGCTTGGCAAACAGCTCTATGCCGAGAAGTTCCAGTTGACGCTGAACACCAAGAAAACGCCGGAGCAGATGTTGCAAGCGGCCGAGGCTGCCTTCGACACGGCGTACGGCAAGGCCGTCGAGATGGCGCGCCCGATGCATCGCGCGATTTATGGCAACCAAAGAGCGCCCAACGACACAGCGCTGATGCGGGAAGTGCTCGAAGTCGTAGCGGACGACAACCGGCTCCGAAGCGGCGACCAGCTCATCGGCCAGGCCAAGAAGGACATAGACGAGTTGCGTAGCTTCGTGCAAGCCGCCGGACTGGTCTCCCTGCCGGGGAGCGACAACCTGCACGTCATCGAAACTCCAGAGTTCATGCGGGGAGTCTATTCGGTGGCCGGCTTCGTAGCCGCGCCCGCGCTTCAGCCGAAGTTGAGTGCGTTCTATTGGGTGACGCCGGTCCCGCCGGGCTGGCCGCGCGATCGCGAGGTTTCCAAACTCAGGGAATACAACCTGTTCAAGCTGAAGCTGTTGACACTGCACGAGGCCATGCCGGGTCATTACGTCCAGACCGAGTTTGCGAACCAGGGCTTCACCGACCCCGACGCGGAGCCGATGAAGCCTCTGAGCCGCCTGCTGCGAGCCGCGTTCCCCGATCCAAGCTATGTCGAAGGTTGGGCGACCTATATGGAAGAAGTTGTCGTCAAGGCCGGCTATCAGAGTGACTCGAACGGCTTCCAGATCAACTGGATGAAAGAGCAGCTTCGAGTCCTCGCCAATGTCATCATCGACATCAAGATGCACACGATGGACATGAGCGACGATCAGGCCGAGGAGCTGCTGGGCGGGCGTGCCTTCCAGGAAGCGGAGGAAGTAAGAGGGAAGATCCTACGCGCTAAGCTCACCTCGGCGCAGTTGCCGCTTTACTATCACGGCTGGCAGGAATGGCGTCGTGTTCGTGACCACTACCAGAACGAGACCACGGATTTCAGTCCAACTTCGTTTCACGACAAGGCCCTGCGCAACGGCGCCGCGCCGCTGCCAGAGATCGCGTACATCACATCCAAGATTCCCCTGGCGGACTGACCGGACGCTGGTCTCACGCTGCTGGGACGGCTAAGGGAAACTGTTCTCATCACGGGCTTCGGCGAAACCAGCCCGAAAAAGAGAAAGCCGGGAGGCCGCTCGGTGGAGCGACATCCCGGCCTTCTGCAAATCTTGTTGTTGTCCAGGAGTTACTTGACAGCCGCTGCGGTCGTGAGGCTGGCCATCTTGCTGAAGATCTGGCTGATGCTGGCCGAGATGCCGGGAAGCACCGCGCCCGCGGCAACGGCGATGAAGCCGGCCAGCAATGAGTATTCGACCATGTCCTGCGCTTTCTCGTCG
>JAQBUE010000257.1 GCA_027624045.1 Acidobacteriota bacterium | reverse complement strand
ATTTCGTCCCCGGCCTCGACCTACCGCATTTCAGGATCATTCTTGGATTGGAAAATGCTTTCGGCCACAGCCACCACGCCCCTACGGCCTGCGGCGGCCGCGCATCGCCTGTACCGCGGCATTGAGCTCAGATACGCGCAGCAGGCGGCATAAGGTGTAAAGAATCGCCGCGCCGAGCGGAATCGAGACACTCAGGTCCAATAGCCGGCCGAGGAAAGACACGCCCACCACTTGCTGTATCGCGAACGACGAACCGGCGCAAACGGCGCCCATCACGACAGCCGCCACACCGATTCGCGCGACACTCGAGAGCAGGCGGCGGCCTTCAATACCGCCGATCTTCCGCCCCATGAACCAGAACAGTACGCAGAAGTTGAAAACAGCAACCGCGGATGTCGAGAACGCAAGGCCGCCGTGGCCCCAGCCGAGCGCCTTCACCAACGTCCAATTGAGCGTGTAGTTGATGGCAATCGACGCCACGCTCGTGAGCGCCGGCACGCGGACGTCGTTTAGGGCGTAGAAAGCGGGAGTGAGAACTTTGATGGCCGCGTAGCCGGCCAGACCGGCGCAGTAGAACGACAGGGCAAGGGCCGTTTGCTCGGTGTCATGGGCGGAGAATGCGCCGTGTTGATAGACCAGGCCGACGATCGGCCGGCTCAGCACGGCCAGTCCCACGGCGGAAGGAATCGTCAGCAGGAAAACGAGACCCAGCGAGCGCGACAGCGTTTCGCGGAATTCGCCAATCTGCCCCGCCCCGGCGCTGCGGGAAATCGTGGGTAGCGTCGCCGAGGCAATTGCCACCCCGAACAGGCCGAGCGGCAGCTGCATGAAGCGAAACGCGTATCCGAGCCATGATACCGGGCCGTCAATTACGGCTCCCGAGGCGTCGCTGATTTGCGAAGCAAAAATGCTGTTCACAACAACGTTGACTTGAACGGCGGCGGCGCCGAGCACGGCCGGTGCCATCAGGCGCATCACTTGCCGGATGCCTCGGTCGTTGAATCGGAAATCAGGGCGGTAGCGGAGCCCGACGCGGCGCAAACTCGGCCATTGGGCTCCATACTGCACAACTCCGCCGAGCAACGTCCCCATTGCCATTCCGGCGATCGGCTGAACTCCCAGCTCAGGGCCGACAACGAATCCCAACAGGAGTCCGCATACCACCGAAGTGATGTTGAAGAAGGCCGAGGCGAGCGCGGGGACGCCGAATCGTCCTTTGGCGTTCAGCACGCCCATGGCCTTCGCCGCCAGCGCCATGAACAGTAGAAACGGAACCATGATCCGCGTCAGCAGGATCGTCAGATCGCGCTTGCCTGCGATTTCCGAGAACCCCGGGAACATCGCGTCGACGATGGCGGGCGCGAACAGGTAGCCCAGCAGGCATCCGCCGGCCACAACGGGGACCAGCAGGGTTGTGAGCCGGTTCGACAGCCTGTGAGCTTCCTTCTCGCCGTACCGCTCCAGGTATTGCGAAAAGGTCGTGACAAAGGCCGCCGACAGCGCCCCTTCCGCGAGCAGGTCGCGCAACAGGTTCGGGACACGGAAGGCCGCCACAAAAGCGTCGTAGGCCATGCCCGCGCCGAAGAATCGGGCAAACACGACTTCGCGGACAAGGCCAGTGATGCGGCTAAGAAAGACCGCTCCGCTAACGACTCCGGCCGAGCGCACAATACCGGCGTGAATGGCCTGGGAAGATGACGCCGGGGGACCGCAAGGGTCGACCCGCGGCGGCGCCGGTTCGCGTGGGGTCGACATGCAGAGAGTAGGTTAGCATGAGGCCGTGGACATCTCTGCTGCGCCACCGGGGCCCCTCGAACCACTGCTTGCGCCTGTTGACGAAGCGCGGGAGTATTCCGCCGACGCTCCCCTGATCTTCCGTCTGGCGCTGGCCTGGGCCAGCTATGCCCCGCGCGGCAAAGGAGCCGTTCCGCGCGCCTTGAGCCGCTTCTCGCAGCGCATCCGCAAGTTTTCGATCACTACCAGCTGTGGCGCTCGCGTGGCGGTCGACAACGCGAACTTTGACATCTACACAACGATTGCCCGCCTCGGAGGGAATTGGGAGCGCGAGAACATGGAGGCGTGCCTTCAGGTGTTGCGGCCTGGAGACGTGTTCTACGATGTGGGCGCGAACGCCGGGCTGATCTCGGTCGAAGTCGCCGCCCGCCACCCGGATGTGACTGTGTTCGGGTTCGAGCCACAGCCGAATCTGGCGCAATGCATCGCGCACTCAATCCACCTCAACCGGTTCGACAACCTCACCGTCTTTCAGACGATGCTGGGAAACAGTGAGGGAACGGCGCGGCTGCACATCCCCACCTACGCCGTGCAAGCTTCGGCGATCACGCGCCAGCAGGGGGCGCGCAGCATCGATTGCCGGCTCACGCGCCTCGACCACCAGATCGAGTTGGGAGTGCTGCCGGCCGCGAATGTCATCAAGATGGATGCCGAAGGCGCCGAGTTTGAGGTGTTGCGGGGAGCCGAGAAGCTGATCCGGGATCACCAGCCCTGCATTCTCTTCGAGTCCGACGTGAACATGGAGAGGTTCGGGTATAGCCGGCGCGAGCTGTGCGATTACCTGCGAAACCTGGCCGACTATCGCTTTTACTACACCGGCGACCGCATCCGGCCCGCTGATCCGGAACTGCGCGATCCCTCCGCGACGGATGTTCTGGCTGTGCCCGCTTCGAGCGGACGGCTCAACGTTTCTTGAAAACTCAACCCGTCTTGAGCGCGCGATCAAGCAAGTCCAGGAAGAGCCCCACGTCCGTGACGACACCAATGGCCTGGCCGGTGCCGCGGTCAGAGACCTTGGTCACGACAGCCGGGTTGATATCGACGCAGATCAGCTTGACCCACGACGGCAGCATGTTCCCCGTGGCGATCGAATGCAGCATCGAGCCAAGGCAGATCACGACACCGGCCCCAGCGAGTTGGACCGCGTAGGCTTCCTGGGCCTCGTTCATGTCCGTAATGGTGTCAGGCAGAGGACCGTCGTCGCGCAGGCTGCCCGCCAGGACGTACGGGATGCCGTTCTTGACGCATTCGTAGAGAATGCCGCTTTGGATCGTTCCATCCTCAACCGCTGCCTTGATGCCGCCGCGGTGATAAATAGTATTGATCGCGCGCATGTGATGGCGGTGGCCGTATTCGGCTTGGCGGCCGTCCGACATGCGGACGCCGAGTGACGTTCCCATTAATGAGGCTTCCGCATCGTGGACCCCAAGAGCGTTTCCGGCGAGTAGCGCATCGATGAAGCCGTTGCGGATGATGGACGCCAGGGCCCCCTGCGCACCCGTGTGTACAACGACAGGGCCGGCTACGATCAACACTCGTTTGCCCTCTTCCTTGGTTTGACGGATCAGATTGGCCGTCCGCTTGACGGCCGTTTCGACCTGCCGTTCCGACGAGACGCCCTGTGACATGAAGGCGAACGACAGGCGGTCGCGCTCCTTTGCCTCGGGTACAACCCGTATGCCGTCGTGGCCGCAAACCACCTCGTGCCCTTGACGCAAATCACGCAGCCGCGAACAGTAAGCTTTGTTATCCGGCGTCACGACGATGGCCGCGTCCATGCGCTGCTTGTCGACGTCGACCCAGTGTCCTTTGAGGCGGACTTGGGTCTGATGGTTGCTCGTCGAATAGAAGTCCATGGGAGCGCAGCAGTCACGTTCTACTTCCCGCCGGACCGCGTCGACTCCGTCAACCGTGGCGCAACCCATGTCGATCAGGCCACTGATCAGCGCGTCCATGACCTCTTCGCTGGGAGCCTCCACGCGCATCCGCATGTACGATTCATCGACGTTCGTGCGCCCGATTTGGAATTCTTCGACCTCGAACGTGCCGTCAAGCGAGACGATCGCGTCGAACATCTTCTCCATCACGTGCGAGTCGACCAGATGGCCGCGCGCTTCGACAACTTCGTGGTGACGCCCCATAAATCCAAGTCTAACCCAACGTCTGGAGCTTAGCGGTAGGGCAGCGCGGCGCTGCCGCGGGTTAAAGTGTCACCTGTCAGAAGCCTTGTTTTCGGCGGGGGAAGCCCGCTACCATCGTTACTTCCAATCGCTCGACTCAAATGCGCCGCTTTCGCCTATTCTTATCCCTTGGTGTCTTCGTGTGCTATCTCGCGATCCAATGTTCGCTTTCTATTCGTTCGGTCCTTTCGGAGGTTCGGCGGCCCTACGGATTCGGGATGTACACTTCCAAGAACTTAGGGTCGAGAGTGTATCAAGTCGTCCGGACGGATGGTTCCCGTGAAGGTTTTCAAATAGAACGCCGACCCGCGGCTCTCGCGTTTGTTTCCCAGGAGACAGATACGGAACTCGTCTATCCAACGGCATCGCGTCCTCTGTGGGACCCTCGCCTGCCCTGCCTCGCCCACACAGGCGACGCCGTTGCAATCGAGTGGTTCGAAGCCGGCACTCCCCGGAGGTTCGATTGCCCGGGCTAGGTTTCATTGAGGAGTTCTTTGAGGCCAAGACAAGCCCTCGCCGGTTCGGCCTGGCCCGCATGGTTGTCGGCCTCGTGGGCTTGCTCGACGCACTTGTTACAAGGCGCGAGCTGGAAACAATGTTCCAGGCCCAAGCATTGCGCATCCCACAGTTCGCATGGCTCCCTGATCTCGATCCCGCTTATAGCGATTTCTACATCGGCCTGTGGATCCTCGCGAGCGTGCTGTTTACCGTCGGCCGCTTGACGAAGATCACAGGATCGATCGTCGTCATCTGCATTGCCTACCGGTTCGCCCTCGACCTCACTCTCTATACAACGAACATCTACCTCTGCGGACTCCTCACCCTGCTGCTGGTAATTGGTGATTCGGGCATGGCGCTGTCGCTGGACCGAGTGAGGGGAAGGCGGCCAGAGAAGCTCATTCCGCTCTGGCCGCAGACCTTGATGAAACTGTAGATCTCACTTGTTTACTTGTTTACCGCGATTGAAAAGATCAACCCCGGCTACCTGCCCGGTGAGGTCTTCCAGCGTTTCCTGCCCGTTCCGGGCTTCGTGGACGGCCCTTGGATCTATCATGCCGCGGCCGTTGCGACGATTCTGTTTGAGCTGTTTCTGGCAGGCGCGCTGTGGTCGCGGAGAGCCCGCGGATGGGCTTTCCTGTGGGGCTTCGTGTTCCATGTCTCGATTCTCGTCTTGATGGGCTTCTTCGCGGCATTTATGGCGTACTCGGCGATGTTTGTCGGCTCCTACGTGCTCTTTCTCAATGAGCACCCAGGCTCTCGATTGATCTCCGGCCGTGAACGCGAGCTTCGCTGGCTGCGGCGGCTGGACTGGCTCGGCATTCAGCGCTACGAATCGGCCCCCGTCGTGCTCACTCTCAAAACCGATCAGGGGAATCTCACCGGCTGGGAGGCGTTCAGAGAAACGTTGCGTGTGCTGCCCGTGAGCTTCTTGTGGGCCTCCGCTTTCGACCTGCCGTTGCTCCGCGCGCTCGGCAGGGCAGTCTATACCCGGGCCGCCTCCGCAAATCGCTAACTCACCGCACGGTGCGGAAGGGAGACTGGACCTAACGTCATCCCCGAAATAGTACTAACGTAGCCTCGAAGATTGAACCTGAAGTTCTATTGGGGCGCGTCGTGTGGCTAAGCTATGCTTGAATCCTGAACCGAAACTAAGTGTTGTCACTACAGTATCGATGAGTAAGATGACCTATCTAGGGGGAGTTCGATGACGCAAACGCAGAACCGGGATCACGGAATCGACTTCCCTGTGGACGCGCCGGACAACCGCCGCCAGGCCACCCGCTCCCTGACCGACCGCGGGCATTGTTTCTCGCTAGAGCACGCCAACGGCACGATAATCGGAGCGCTGCTGGACTACTCGTCCAAGGGGCTCGGCCTTGAAACCTTCGAGCCGCTTGACATCGGACACAGTGTTGTCTTGAAGGGCAATGTTGACGTCAATGGCGCTTGGAAGAAGGTTAGAGGCGAGGCTCAAGTTGCTTACTGCGAGCCGAGCGGCGACGGCTCTTTTCGCTTAGCAGCCTGTGGTGGAAGTCCCACATTGAAACAAGAGTCGATAAACTTGTTCTATGGCAATGGGACGGCGCAAGCGACGCGAGCGGCAGAAAG
>JAQBUE010000256.1 GCA_027624045.1 Acidobacteriota bacterium | reverse complement strand
CGACTCTTGTTTCAATGTGGGACTTCCACCACAGGCTGCTAGAGACCCTCTTGGATGGAACCGCTCAGGGCTTGCAGGAATGCGATTAGCTGTGCTTTCTCGTCGTCCGTTAGGTTGAGGCGCCGGACATCTGTGTCGATGTTGGGATTCGGGCGGCCACCGTCGCTGTAGAAATTGACGACATCTTTGAGGGTCGCCAAGGAGCCGTCGTGCATGTAGGGCGCGGTGCGGGCGACTTCCCGCAGCGTTGGCGTCTTGAAGTCGCCGCGGCCTGCGCCTTTGTTGGCAAGGCGGCCGGCGCGCCAGGCGACGCCGGTGTTGTGCAGCCTTTCGTCGGTGAAGGTCGGACCGACATGGCAGGTGGTGCAGTTTCCTTTCCCTCGAAAGATTTGAAGGCCTAATTGCTGCTCAGTCGTAAGCGCGTCGCGGTCGCCGTTCACGAAGCGGTCATAGGGAGATTCGCCCGATAGAATGCTGCGCACATAAGAGGCGAGGGCGTTGGCGATCTCATTGGGCGCAAGGCCGACGCGGGCGGAGGCTTCCGCGAGCGTCAGATCCATCTCCTTGGGATTCTGGATGGGCTGAAGGACCTGCTCTTCCAAGGTGGGGATATGGCCGTCCCAGAAGAACGCCTGGCCGTAGCCGCGATTGATGATCGCCGGGACGTTACGGTTGCCCTTTCGCCCGAATACGCCGACGGAGACGGGCTTGCCGTCGGAGAAAGCCCGTTCCGGGTCGTGGCAGGACGCGCAAGAGATCGACTTATCGCGCGAGAGGCGGCGGTCGTGAAAGAGCCGCCGCCCCTGCTCGATCTTCTGCGGCGTGATGGGGTTTGCCTCCGGGGCCGGCATGTAAAGGTCCAGCCCCAGCGGGATTGCCAGCACCACCGCCAGCAACAGCAACATCACTTACTCGCGCTCTGCTTCGGGATGAGATTCTCCAGAACCCAGACTTCTTCGGACCGTCTCCCGGCGATAAAGGCAATCTGCTTTCCGTTTGGGTCAAGACGGAGGTTTAGTTTCCAGTCGTCGACATTGATGTCCAGTTTCCGGGGCTCACCATCTTCTATTGGAACGAGCCAGAGTTCCTGTCCCTTCGATGGATCATCCTCAAAAATCTGTTTCAGGATCAGGACGGAGGCGCTGTCAGGTGTCCAGGTCGGCCCCCCATAGGCGGCAAGCGATTCGGGCTTGGTCGCGCGGAGCAACTCTCGCGTTTCGCCGCCATCCACCGGTATCAAGAGTAACGACGTACGCCGTGGATAGTCCAATGCAGCCAGGAACTTACCGTCCGGGGACAGTTCCCTCCCCCCAGCCTAGCTGTGCATTCTCAGGCTCAGTAAAGACGATTCTGGTTTCCCCGGAATCGATGTTCAGCGCGATATAATTCTTTCCATCCCAATAGTAGATCCTCTTGCCGTCAGGTGAAACTTCGGGACCTTGGACACCGGGAGCGAGGAACGAGGTTGCGCCGGTTTCCGGGTCCAATTTGCGGATCGCACCCTTGCCCTTCATGTCCCGTCCGCCCGCCACCAGCCAGCGGCCATCGGGCGACCAGCGCGGGTTCGTGAAGTACTGGAGGCCCGTAGGTAGATGGCGTACCTCACCGGATGCGAGGGATCGGATCGAAAGCGCCGGGGGGGGGGCTCCGTTCGGTTGTTGCGTCCTGTACGCAAGGTACTGTCCATCGCGTGTCCAATCAGGACGGTCGCTGCCGTAGCTCTCCACAACGGCGGGTCCCGTAAGCTTCCCTGTCTCGAGGTCGATCGGCGCGAGTCGCAGTGCCCGGGTGCTCGTGTCTTTGGAGGCGTAGACCGCTTGGGAGTCCGTCGTACCCAAAGCCGACACCCAACCTGTATCCGGCTTAAGAAGAGATGGGGCGCCCTGTGGCTTTCCATTCGACACCGCCACCGACCAGATGCCAACCGTGCCAGTGCGATTGCTGGAAAATAGCAACTGGGCGCCGTCGGCCGACCATCCGATCACCGCGTCGTGGGCCCGATGCACAACGGCGAGGGATTCACCGCTGCCGTCGACGGCAATGACGTAGACGTCACGCTCCGACGCGGTTTCGCTTGTTGGCAGATCGTAGGCCAGATACTTTCCGTCCGGCGAAAAGAACAGTTTGTTCGGACCACGCCAACCCACGGTCTTTAGTACCCGCAGGAAACCGTCTTTGACACGGATTAGCCCGATCTGCCTTGTCCGATCTTTTCTAGTGATAACCACAGCGATCCATTGGCCATCCCGGGACCAGTCCGAGGCCCCCATGGATGGGATATCGCTGCTTTGGAATACGGAGAGAGGCTGTGGATCGCTACCACCCTCAATGTCGACAATACGGAGTTCGATTCCTCTCGGTTCGTAGTATTGCCAGCCGTAGGCCACCCGCTTCCCATCCGGGGAAAACGTTGAGCCATTCGATTCTCCTTCGCCTTGCCAATCCTTGTTTGGGGTCAGCGAACGAGTCTTCCCTGACGCCAGATCGTGCAGCATCAGGTTGCCGGTAAAGAACCAATCCGTATAGGAAACGTAGCGTCCGTCTGGCGAGACGCTGCCGCCTTCATGAAGCACGTCTTCTCCCGACCATACGACCCGATCGCCCTGAGCGCCGTCGAGTGGCCGCCCCTCGCTCAGCCGCTGCCGCGCCAGCGCGACCACCGCTTCCTGCTCCACGTATTCCCGCACAATGCGTTCGTATGACTTTTTCGCTTCCGCATCGCCCAGCGCGCGCTGACATTCGCCGATCCGGTAGAGCGCTTGCGACGCCAGCTTGCGGTCAGCCGTGCTCTCCTGAACAACCTGTTCGTAGATTTGAATCGCGCCGCGAAGATCGGCTTCCGCGCGCTCCTTCGCCAGCCCTTGCTGAAAGAGTTTGTAACCATTCCCAGCGGCAAGCAAAACCGTCGTGCCTACCAAGAAGAAAAGTAAAACCACTCTATTGAATTTCATTTCGCTGCTCCTTTCCGAACATCGTTACAGACGAAATTACCGGAAGCGTCTGTTTGGGTTGTTATGAAAATGCGCGGCATGTGTCAAGTTTTCATGAAGATTCAGCGAGCCAGCGGTAGCCGACGCCGTGAACGGTGATGAGCCGGCGAGGGTGGTGCGGGTCCTGCTCCAGCTTGGCCCGCAGGTTCGAGACATGCGTATCCACCGTACGTGTTGTCACGTAGGTTTCCTGACCCCACACCTCGTTCAAGAGTTCGTCGCGGGTGACCGCTTCACCGTCACGCGAAACGAGCAGGCGAAGCAGTTGGTACTCTTTGCGCGTGAGATCTAGGGAACGGCCGTTTCTGCTTGCTTCATAGGAGCGGAAGTTGATCCGGATATTGTCCAAACGCAATTCATCCGGCAAAGTGCGCAACGGCACTGGGCGCCGCAACAGGGCGCGCACACGGGCGTTCAATTCGCGGACGGAGAAAGGTTTGGTGACGTAGTCGTCGGCCCCGAGGTCAAGGCCGACAACCCTGTCCGCCTCTTCACCGCGCGCGGTGAGCATGAGGATGGGGGTGCTCACGCCCTCGGCCCTCAGCTTGCGGCACACATCGTAACCGCTCATGCGAGGCAGCATGAGATCGAGAATCACCAAGTCGGGATTTTTTTCCTTAGCCAGCCTGTAGCCCGTGTCCCCGTCGGCCGCTGTAAGCACCTCGTACGATTCGAAACTGAAGTTATCGGCAAGCGCCCGCTGGAGCGGCAGTTCATCTTCGATGATCAGAATGCGGCTCATGCTGTTAGGGGTATCGGCAGCAGTATCGAGAAGGTGCTGCCTTGGCCCGGCCGGCTTTCGACGGCGACACGGCCGCCGTGGGCTTTGACGATATGATCCACCAGGGCAAGCCCGAGCCCGGTGCCGGGGATGTTGCGCTGTTCGGAATCGGGTACGCGGTGGAACCGCTCGAAGATGCGGGACTGCTCTTCAAGCGGGATGCCGATGCCGCGGTCACGGATGCGAATGACGGCGTTGTCGCGCTCCAGGGTGAGGCTGAGATCGATCCGCCGGTCTTCGCCGGAATATTTCATGGCGTTACTCATCAGATTGACGACGGCCTGCTCGAGCGCCTCACGGTCGGCTGCAACGGGAGGGACCGCCGGGTCCACATCGATCCCTAGCTCGAAATTCCCGCTCGTCAGAGAATATTCCAATGCCCTCGCGGCGGAGCGAAGGACATTCTCAAGCGCGATCGGCTGAAGCCGGTAGACGCGCTTGCCCTGGTCGATCTTGGAAAACTCAAGGACGCCATCCACCAGGCGGCTGAGGCGCTCACTTTCGCCCAGGATGGTTCTCACATACTGCTCTCGTTCACGCTCGCTTTTCGCGCGGCCCATGTCGAGCAGCTCGGCAAAGGCCCGTATGGCCGCAATCGGCGTCCTCAACTCGTGTGAAACGCTCGAAACAAATTCAGCGCGTAGGGAAGCCAAGCGGGTTTCGCGGCGGATATCGCGGTGCAGCAGATACGCGGTGAATATCGTCACTGAGATCACAAGCAGCAGCCCGGAGACGTAGAAGATTTGGCGGGAGCCGATGTGCCCCTCGGCCTGTGGCGGCGGCATCGAAATCCTCAGCCCCGGAAAGTTCTCGCCCACGGCTTGACCTTGCTGTTCGCCGGCTAGGACCCAGCGGCCTCCCTCTGGAAGCCCGACTGACGCGAGAAGCTGCTCGGCTCGAACAGCAACAAGCGTACGACCGCGATCCGCCGGCTGACCCGTAATGCCGACGAGCCAGGGAATACCCCCGATCAGGCGCCAGATAGGCTCACTATTCCCGCTATCCAGCGACATGGCTTGGACCACGAGCTGTTCGGCCTGCTCGGCTTCCAAGGCGCGGCCGCGGGCCGCGTCGCGCAATTCGGTAGCTTTCAGCGTTTCCGCGACTTCAACGATCATGTGCGCGGTAGCGGGGGAGAGCCATATGGTGTCCAAAACTGTCGCCAGCCGGTCGAGTATCTCCCGCTGAAGCTCGGGTGACGATTCAGCGGCCAGCCGCCTGGCTGCATAGACGGCGAAGGGGACGCCGTATTCGTCGGCCTTGTCCGGGCTCGTTTGCAACAGCCGTGTGGCACCCGCTGAGTTCCGAAGCTGCCGTAGGAGCCGCTCCTGATCGCGCGACGCGTTGCGCTCCCAAGGAAGAACGAGGTCCCCGGATTCGACCCGCGCCACTAAGACGACATCCGCGTCCATCGGCGTCACGTTCCCGCCGGCCGCGCGCAGCTTAACGGCCTCCAGCCGGGTCAACAATTCCTGCTGGGCGAGACCGATGGCCTGCTGCCGCTGCTCCTCAAGTCGCTTTTCGGCGAGCTCGTTCTCCTGGTGGATCATGTACACGCCGAGCGTAATCACGAGCACGGACGGGAGGATGACCGCGCCCAGCAATAGTAGGTTCTGGCGGAACGAAACAGGCATTGCGAGGATGACTGGTCCTGATTCTACTGCCGCCGGTGGATGGGATTGTCAGGGAAACGTCAAGAAATCAGTCTGGACGAACCGACACCCAAATCGCGGTAGCGCCAAAAGACCCGTCGGCGATGCAGCTATCAAGTGTCACTGGGGGCAGGCGCGGTTCTCGGCGGAACTCGCACAAGTCGTTCGTGACCGCAACGATCACTAAGTGCCTCGAAACGAAGCGGTTAGCGCCCGTCGGCAGGATCACTGTCGGGATAGGGCGATCGCATGAGTTTACGTCCGCTGCAGCGCGCCAGAGACTAAAGGGGATGGACCCGTTTCGGACCAAACGAACCCACCCGGGCCGTCCAGGCCGATATCCCGCAACCGCCAACCGGCCGAACCAAACGAACCCACCCCTCCCGCGCTGCCCCATCCGGCTCAATCGCTCAGCCAGCCTCCAATAATGCCAAGCGAAGCCAATGCCCGGCCCCGGCGTCAGCACCATCGGCTCAAGGATAAAAGGTTTCTCGAAGCACAAATCACGAGACACGAAACACGAGCGAGAGCCAGTCACAAGCCCCGCAAATTTGTTCCGCCCAATCCCCACAACAACTTAACGCCCCATCATCCCCGAACCACCCAAGAAAACTTGACCCCCCATGCTACTCTCCAACCAAGGCTGGCAAGGATTGCTCATCCAACCAACCCGCCG
>JAQBUE010000255.1 GCA_027624045.1 Acidobacteriota bacterium | reverse complement strand
GCGCCGCTGGCCACCCCGCTGCTTCTCGCCGCCTGAAAACAGGGTATTCTGCCACAGGCTGATAGGCCCAAACAAAACTGTAGCAGAACGTTTCGACACGCGCGGGGCATCGATTGGTTTTGAGATCGCTGATCCAACACGATACGCCTAAAAACCAGCTATTGGCGCTCATGTGCCCACGCCTCTACAATGGGGTGGATATGGCGAAGAAGGCACCTGAGCAAGAGCCCTCGTTTGAGGCGGGGTTGGCGGAGCTCGAGAAGATTGTCGCGGAGCTCGAAGACGGCGAATTGCCGCTCGAGAAGTCGCTGGCGTTATTCGAACAGGGCGTGAAGCTCAGTGACTCCTGCCGCAAACAACTCCAAGAGGCCGAATCGAAGGTCGAGATTCTGCTCAAGAAGGAAGGCCGCGTCGAGGCCAAGCCCTTTACCCTGACCGACGGCGAGCCCGAACGGTGACGCTTGAGGAGTATCTCGCAAGCCGCCGAGGCCTCGTCGACGCCGCTCTCGAACAGGTCGTCCCCTCCGAACGCACCTACCCGGAAACGATCCACCGGGCGATGCGCCACAGCTTGTTCGCGGGTGGCAAGCGTATCCGGCCGATCCTCTCGATTGCCGCGTCCGAGGCCGTCGGAGTTGACATTGCCGGTCCCCAAGTCACCGGTCCCCTAGTCGCCGGGGCCGAGCGGTCCGCCTGCGCGCTCGAACTAGTCCACACCTACTCGCTGATCCACGACGACCTGCCCGCGCTCGACAACGACGACTATCGCCGCGGACGTCCGACCTGCCACAAGGTTTTCGGCGATGCCATGGCCATTCTCGCGGGCGACGCGCTGCTGACGCTGGCCTTCCGCGTGCTTGCCGAACTGCCCGATGTGCCCAGCGAGAGGCGCGTCCGCATGATCGTCGAACTTGCTTCGGCCGCCGGCTCCGTGGATGGCATGATAGGCGGACAGGTAGCCGATATCGAGGCCGAGGGTAAGAAGATCGATACCACGTACCTTGACTATATTCATCGCTCGAAAACGGGCGCTCTGCTGCGGGCCTCGGTTCACATCGGCGCGATCCATGGCGGCGCCAATCCAGAGCAGTTCGCGGCACTCAGCGAGTACGGCTTTCACATCGGCCTGGCGTTTCAGATTGTCGACGACATTCTTGACGTCGTGGGCTCGACTGAATCTCTGGGAAAGACCGCCGGTAAAGACGCCGCGCAACAGAAGGCGACCTTCCCCGCGCTGTACGGTCTGGAACCATCCCGCGCCAAGGCCGATGAGCATCTCACGAAGGCCGTCGAAGCGCTTCTCCCGCTGGGTGATAACGCTGCCCGCTTGAGGGAGATCGCCGAGCGCATCGTCAACCGCAGCGCATGACGCCACGCACCCGACTCGATTCCCTGCTGGTAGAGCGCGGCTTAGTTGAATCTCGCGAAAAAGCGCAGGCTCTGATTCTTGCCGGTGAAGTATTAGCCGACGGACAAAAGGTAACCAAGGCCGGTCACAAGATTTCCACGCAAGCCCAGATTCGACTGCTAGGCCGGAAGACGCGATTTGTCGGCCGCGGCGGCGAGAAGTTGGAAGGCGCCATGGAGCGATTCGACATCGATGTGCGCGACAAGGTTTGTTTGGATGTCGGTGCCTCCACCGGCGGCTTTACGGACTGTCTTCTGCAGCGTGGCGCCCGGAAAGTCTACGCAATCGATGTAGGCAGAGCCCAACTGCATTGGAACATTCGGCAGGACCCGCGCGTCGTTGTGCGCGAGAAGGTCAATGCCCGCTATCTCAACGAGGAAACAATCCCCGAAAGAGTAGACTTCGTCTGCTGTGACGTAAGCTTCATCTCAGCTACACTGATTCTCCCGGCGCTGATTCCGCTGATGACGCCCGCGGCGGAGATGGTTGTCCTGGTCAAGCCGCAGTTCGAGGTAGGGAAGGGCGAGGTTGGCAAAGGGGGGATCGTACGCGATCCGGTGCTGCATGAAAAGGTGATCGACAGACTGCGCAACGCGCTCGAAGAGCTCGGGTTTCACAGCCTTCAAACGATGGATAGCCCTATTCTCGGAGCCGAAGGCAACAAGGAATTCTTGATCTATGCCGCGCCACGGGATTGAGAAACCGATTCGGCGGGTAGGCATCGTTGCCAAGCCCGGCCGCGACGATATTCCCGGACTCGTCACGCAGCTCCTGTCGTGGCTCGCGGCGAGAGGCATCGAGACGGAGTGCGACCTCGTCACGTCAAACTACCTTGGCCGTACGGGCGGGTTCGACCGTAACCAGATGCCGGATGGCGTGGACCTGCTGATCGTCTTAGGGGGCGACGGGACGCTCTTGTCGGCCGCTCGCGGTGTCGGCCGCCGTGAAACTCCCATTTTGGCCGTGAATTTAGGCGGGCTCGGATTCATGATGACCACCGGCCCGGATGAACTGCTGCCGCAACTGGAACGCGTAGTCGCCGGTGACTATGCCACGTCGTGCCGCGCGACGCTCTTTGCCGAGATCATCCGCAATGGCAAATCGTTGGGACGGCAAAGCGCCCTCAACGATGTCGTGATCAACAAAGCGGCCGTGGCGCGGCTGTTGCTGCTCGACGCCTACGTTGATGGGGAATTCGTCTCCAGCTATCGGGCCGACGGCATGATTATCTCCACGCCGACCGGCTCAACCGCCTACTCACTCTCGGCGGGCGGGCCGGTGATCTATCCTTCTGTTTCCGCGATTTGCCTCACCCCGATCTGCCCGCACACGCTGACGAATCGGCCTCTGGTGTTGCCGGACCGCGCCACAATTGAAGTCGTCGTGCAAGGTGGCGACAGCGATTCCTATCTGACAATCGACGGCCAAGTGGGACTCAAACTCGAACTCCACGACCGCATCCGCACGCGACTCGCGGATCACTGCATCCACATCATCGAGCCGGAGCGTGTACGATTCTTCGAAGTCCTGCGCAGCAAGATGAAGTGGGGCTAGCCGAGATCTAGCTTCATGGCGCGGACGGCGCCCACAACGGAGACGGAGTGCCGGATGTCAGTCCGGCTGGTCGCAATGTCCCAAAATGTCCTGCGGAATGCCGAGTTTGGGACATTTGTTCGCCGTGGCGTGCGGTTCTGGGGCGGTCGCGGTTCTGGGGCGGCGCGAGCGTAGGCGGTGCGCCGGCGCATGCAACACAGTGCAATATTTTGCATGATTTCTGATATGTGCCCGCCGGGCCGCCCCACCGCATTTGGGCGGCCCTGGCGGGCTGCGGAGCCTTTGACCGCGACAGCCCGCACAGTCATGACTCCGCCGGGGAACCTGTGACCGCCAAACTAACGGTCATGGCTCCGCCTTGGAGCTTGACCGCAACGCCTACGGTCAAGCTCCAATTTCATTCAGCAGCTGAGGCTCCTCAGTTTGCTGCTTTGGTTTCGTGAAACGATCCCTACCAGCCTCGCTTGGACAGTAGCATGGGGTGTCAAGTTTTCCGGGTGGTTTTTGAGCTAAGTGGCTGATTTATTGAGGTCAGATTGGTTGTGACTGGTTTGGGCGCAATTCGTTAAGCCGGTTGATCTGTTGAGCAGCTGAGCCGATGAGGGACAGGCGGTATTGACCGTTGTTCCAGGTGGGTCTGTTTGGTATTTTCTTGGCAGGCGCCATGTTGAACGTCCCGACAGGAGAATCAGGTTAACGGGCATGCCGGAGATCGATTAGCTTGACCTCGCCCCAAGAATAATGTACGCTTTGAATACGTACACCTATTAGAGAGGCTCCAGCATGCCCAGACTGGCCGTCAAAGACAATAACCGTATGTCACTGCGCATTCCCCCCGAAGAGAAGGCGGTCCTGCTGCGGGCGGCTGCGCTCAAACGCACCGATCTGACGGACTTTGTCCGGCAACATAGTCTGGAAGCCGCCCAGGCCGTGATCCGGGCGGAGGAGCATGTGAATCTTTCGGCGCGCGACAGCCTGCGGGTGCTGGAGTTGCTCGAGAACCCGCCCCAACCGAATGCGAAACTCCGTGCCGTCGCGAAGGCTCTGCCGAAGCGGAAATGAGCCTCCCTCCCTGGCACGAGGAGCCCATCAGCAGGAAACACGACCGGGACTCTTTCGACTGCGGCGAGCAGACGCTCAACGAATTCTTACGCCGTTACGCCCGGAAGAGCCACGAGGTGGGCGGGGCCAAAACGTTTGCCGCCGTCGACGACGCCGACGGCAAGGCCATTCTTGGTTTCTATAGCCTCAGTCCCGCCTCGGTCGAATACGCCCGCACGCCGCATATCGTGAAACGCGCGTTGGGGCGCTATGACGTCCCCGGCTTTCGTTTGGCGCGGCTGGCCGTGAGTCGCCCGCTGCAGGGCCAAGGGCTGGGCGGACAGTTACTGCTCGCCTCCGGCCGTCGCTGCCTGCGGGCGGCGGCGGAAGTGGGGGGCGTCGTACTCGTCATCGACGCCAAGGACGAGAACGTCGCGGCGTGGTATGCCGACTACGGCGCGCTGCCGCTCGATGACACTCCCCTGACTCTCGTGCTACCGCTGGCCACCATCGCCGCTGCCCTGAAAGCGGCCGGACACGAGTAGTCCGGGCACCCCGGTCGGGTGGTTCTGTTCCCCCGGGGCCTGAGCACCAAGCATCGGCGCTGTAGCGGGACGTGGAGTGATCGGACACGCCGGGGGACATCCTTGACAGATACCTATCATTGATGTCCCCTCGGGAGTTGGGAGTCTATAGAAGTTGGATCGGGCGCGCCGTGGGGCTCAATCCACGAACTTATATCCGACCCTGTGAACCGTGAGGATGTGCTTTGGCTGCGGCGAGGTATCTACTTTCTGCCGCAGCTTGCCTACGTGGTTGTCAACCGTCCTAGTAACGGGATAATCGTTGAGTCCCCAAACGGCATCAAGCAGTTCTTCGCGACTCACTGTGCGTCCGCGATTGCGGATCAAGTAACGCAGCAAATCAAACTCTCGGGGCGAGAGTTGTAAGGCCTCATCTCCACGGTTAGCCGTATAGCGTTCAAAGTCGATATGTACGCCGTTAAACGCATAGGCACGAAGATCCTCACCGGAACGTTTCTCTCTTCTCAGGCGAGCGTGAATGCGAGCGAGTAGCTCTCGCAAGCTGAAAGGTTTAACGATGTAGTCGTCGGCTCCGGTTTCCAGTCCGACAACGCGATCCATCTCTTGGCCGCGTGCCGTGAGCATCAGGATCGGGTTCGCAAAACCGCGCGAGCGGAGCGTCTTACAAACGTCAATGCCGCTCATCTTCGGCAGCATCACATCAAGCAGGATGAGGTCGGGGTGCTCTGTCAATGCCGCGCGCAACCCTTGTTCGCCGTCCGGGAAGACGGCGACGCGATAACCTTCGATTTCGAGGTTATCCTTAAGACCCTGCGCCATCGCAGGCTCGTCTTCAACCACCAAGATGCGGTAAGACAACTTGACCTCCGACGCTGGGCTTGGCTTCGGCTTCCGCGATGGGCAGGACGATGGTGAAGCGGCTGCCCTGACCGACTTTGCTGTTCACATCAATGCGGTCGCTGTGCGCTTCGACGGTATGCTTGGCAAGCGCGAGCCCGAGTCCACTGCCGCGCGTGACAGGAGTCAGAGGGTTCCCGACTCGATGGAATTTCTCGAAGATTCTCGATTGTTCGCTCGGCGGGATGCCTATGCCGCGGTCCTCCACTTCGATCGCAATGCCGGTTTCCCGGCGCGACACGCGGACGGCAATGAACTTTTCGTCAGGTGAGTATTTCACGGCGTTGTCAAGCAGGTTCAAGATCGCTTGTGAGATGGCATTTTGATCGGCGAGGATGGGCGGCAGGTTGTCTTCTATCTCGACCTCTAGGTCGAAGCCGGCCGCGGCAACGGGCTCCCGATAGTCGGCGAGGACGTTTTGCATGATGTCCTTCACACTGCATCGGATAGGCTGGTAGTCCCTGTGCCCGGATTCGATGCGCGAGAAATCGGGCTTAAAGGGCTCCGTCCCCTTTTCGTCCCTCCCTTTTCGTCCCTTTTCGTCCTTTTCGTCCTGTTGCGCGACCTTGGTATTTAGGTGTGCGTTGGAGTCGCGACATTTGTTGGCATTGTGGCGCTTTGGTTCATGGCTCAAGCCGGTTTTGGGTAAGGCCCCTGGAAGGGGCC
>JAQBUE010000034.1 GCA_027624045.1 Acidobacteriota bacterium | reverse complement strand
ACACCCTATTTCGTCCCCGGCCTCGACCTACCGCATTTCAGGATCATTCTTGGATTGGAAAATGCTGAGTGAAGGACGCGCTCAAGATGAGCGAGCCTGAGTTGTACGACCTGTCCGGCGACGCCGCCGAAAAGCACAACGTGGCCGAGGATCACCCTGAGGTCGTAGCCCGTTTAACCGAGATGGCGAAGACGTTCGATGCCGGTATCGAGCCCGTGATGAAACTGCCGCCTGCGCCACGGTCCGTTTTCTTCGGTATCCTGACCAACGCTCCCCGCGATCCTGAGAAAGTGCCCCAATAAGGCAGGCTTCGCGCCGCCGCCATCCCGAATCACTCGTTACAGACTCCTATGCATCGCATCGTGATGGCCGTATCCTCGTGCCTGCTTGCATTGGCGACAGCAAGCCTTCTGGGGCAAGCGACGGAATCGCTCGCGGTTGTGAACGCGATCGTCGTCGATGGCACGGGCGCTGCGCCGTATCGCGGCTCGGTTCTGATGAGTGCCGGCCGGATTACGGCGGCGGACCCGCATGTCGAAATCCCAGCGGACGCTCAAACGATCGACGCTCGAGGCAAGACGCTTCTCCCCGGCTTGTTCGATTTGCACACGCATGTTCGCTTCTCGGCGGCGGGCGGTGTGTATGGAGACTGGGGCAAGAACCTCAAAGCTTACCTCTATTGCGGTGTGACCTCGGTGGCCGATTACGGCGTGACGCCTGAGCTGATTCCGACGATGCGAAAGCTGATCGCTGACGGTGCGTTGCCCGCGCCGCGCATTGCCTACGCGATTCGATTTAGCACGCCGGCGGGCCACGGGACTGAATCCGGCCGCCTCGATTCGATCGAAGTCAGAACGCCGCTCGAAGGGCGTGCCGCCATGAAGCAGGCCCTGGCTTACGAGCCGGACGCCATCAAAGTTTTCACGGATGGCTGGCGCTATGACCGATCGCCGGAGATGAGCAGCATGAATCTGGAAACGCTGACGGCGATTGTCGACGAGGCGCACAAAGTGGGCGTCGAGGTGACGACGCACACTGTGACAGTGGCGCGGCATAAGATCGCGGCCCGCGCGGGCGTGGACGCGGTTGTTCACGGTATCGGCGATGGCGCGGCGGACGATGAGTTGATCGAATTATTCAAGACGAAGCGGACCGTCTATGCTCCTACTTTGGTGGTGTATCACCCAGCGGGGACGAAGCTACTGACGCCGTTGCTTGAGGCGGTCCTCGATCCGGCGGTGCAGCGAGCGATCGATCCACCTTTGACCGCGCCGAGTGTCGAACGGCCTGCCTTGACCGAACCGTACGAGCGCGGCAACGATGGCCAGCCGACTCCCAACGCGCGGCGGTGGGATCATCTGCTGACCAACAACAAACACCTCCATGATGCCGGTGTGACCTTCGGCGTGGGCTCGGACGCGGGCGTCGGCGGGACTTATCACGGTTGGGCAACGCTGCGGGAAATCGAGTTGCTCGTTTTGGGCGGATTGACGCCGCTGCAGGCGATTCAAGCGGCGACTTTGCATGGCGCCGAAGCGTTGAATGTCGAGGCGGAGCGCGGGTCGATCGAGGCGGGGAAGTTGGCGGATCTCGTTCTGGTCGATGGACGGCCCCATGAAGATATTCGCGACATCGAGAAGGTGGAACGGGTATGGTTGGCGGGCAGGGAGATCGACAGGGCTCAGTTGAAAGAAGACATCGCACGTCCCGGTCCGACGCCGCTGCCGGCGGTCAAGACCGGCCCGCTGCTTGATGACATGGAACAGAAGGATGGCCGCACCACGATCGGCACGCTGTGGGCCGTCGGGACGGAATCACGAAACGATCACTCGCAAATCCTGATGACGCGAACGTTGCGCGGGAAGAGAAACCACGCCCTGCTGATCACGGCGAAGATGGCGCAACGCAAGGAGCCGTACGTTACGGCGAACCTTCCTCTCACGCGCGGAGGTCTGCAGGCGGCTGACCTGAGCGGATATCGTGGTTTGCGTTTCGATGCGCGGGGGGAGGACGAGTATGTCCTCCAAGTCCAGACGCGCGGCGTTCGGGATTTCGACTACCACCGGACTTCGTTCCGCGCCGGGGACAAATGGAAATCCGTGAAAGTACCCTTCGCTTCGCTTCGACAGGAGCGGGGCAAACAGCCGATGCCTTGGTCAGGCGAGGATGTCCACACGATCACATTCCGGCTGGAGCGGCCTTCGGGAGAGTCAGGTTGGCTGGAACTGGACAACGTGAAGTTGTACTGAGCGCCTTCCGCGGCAGGTGAATAGCGGATCGTCGAACTCAGATTTCCGGAATCGGTTCGCCCGGCTCGATGTCTACACCTTCCCAATTCGCTTGGCCGTTTTCGTAGGTCAGGACGCGGCTGGCGCTTCCCGGGGCAGGCTTGGCGTTTCGCTTGGGTAACCAGCGGCTGAGTTCTTCGATGCGTTTGGACTGGGCGGGGTCGCCAGTGAGGTTTTTCCATTCATTCGGGTCCGCCTTCATGTCATAGAGCTCTTTGGAGCCATCGGCATAACGGATGTAGCGCCAATTCTCCGTCCGCACCCCGTGGTTGTCGTGATTGTGCGTCGTGATGGCGGGCCACTCGCGCGGCGCCGCGGCGTCTCGGAGTTGTGGAACGAGGCTATGACCTTCGAGATCCGCTTTTGGCGGCAGACCGCTGAGGTCGAGCAGCGTGGGATAGAGGTCAAGGAGTTCGGCGGGGCGGCTGGAGACCGCGCCCTGCCCCACACCGGGGCCGGCGAAAATCAACGGTACGCGCGTCGAGCGGTCCCACAGAGTGTTCTTGCCGGTGATGAGTTTTTCGCCCAGATGCCAGCCGTGGTCCGACCAGAGAACGACGACGGTGTTGTCGGCGCGGCCGCTCGCTTCCAGGGCATCGAGGACACGGCCTACCTGGCTATCCACGAAGCTGATGGAAGCAAGGTACGAGCGCACAAGATTCGTCCACTGCTTGCTGTCTTGTAGGAACTTCAAGCGCGGCTCGGGCAGCTTCCAGTGGAGGAACCAGGAGAAGTGCGGCGTGTCGTCGCGATCTTTGAATTGAACGGGCGGCAGCGTAATGGCTTCTTCCGGATAGAGGTCAAACCACTTCTGCGTCGCGTAGCAAGGGACGTGAGGCAGGAAGAATCCGGCGGAGAGAAAGAACGGTTCGGGCAGGTCGCTTTCGAGTTGTTCGACGGCCCAGCTTGCGACGCGCCAGTCGCCTTTATCTTCGTCCTTGTGCGGGAACGTGCCCCAGTCGACCAGCGGGTGATCCTGCGGCGTCTGGACGAGTTTCTCAGACGGCCGCGCCAAGACTTCGGTGGGCGGCCCGACGACGTCCCACTCACCGGCTTCGCGGCCGTAGCGGCCATGATAGATTTTGCCGGCGGTCAAAGTGCGATAGCCGTGCTGAGACAGGTACTGCGGGAGGGTGACGCGGTCCTTCAGTTCGTCGACCTCGCGAAACCAGGGCTGCAGGCCGTAGATACCGGTCGTCGAGGGCCGTAGTCCGAGCATCAGGCTCGTGCGCGAAGGGTTGCAGATCGGCGCCTGGCAATGCGCGTTGGTGAACGTCGTGCCGCGGGCGGCTAGCCGGTCAAGCCGAGGTGTTTGGACCTGGGGATGACCGCTCAACGGGCCGACCCAGTCATTGAGGTCGTCGATGGCGATGAAGAGGATGTTGGGTTTCGCGGGATTCGATTCGGGCGCGCCGCAGGCCAGAGTCGCAAGCAGCAGTGCGGCGGTTAGGAATACGAGCTCGTGTCGTTTGAGTGCAACCATGGGACGAAAAGTAAGGTAGCACCGCCCGAGCAGTGCCGCAACCGGACTCTACTTCTCTTTCTCGTAGGCGGCTTGCAGTTGGTCGAGGCGGTCGCGCGTCAGTTCGCCGCGGTGAACAATCAAGCGGTAACGCAGGGTGAGCGGCTTGTCGGTCGGTAGCCGAATCGGGTGTTGGCCCGGGTAGGCGGGGTTCTGCATGCTGTGGGCGGCACGCAGAATCCAAGGCTGGGGAAAGTCGGGTACGGAGGGATGCGTGAGGACGGCGAGACCGCTGCCGGGCGTCGGGCCGTACGAACCGGAAAAGTCGAGCCAGGGTCCGGCCTTGACCGATGTCTCTTGGGGTGTGACGGGGCCGTTGTGCCCCAGGAAGCGAATGTCCTTCGGGAGGCGTATCCGGGCGGAGAAGCCTCCGTAGCCCTTCACGTCTTCGGAGCCGCCGATCTGAACGTTCTGATCGAGAGCCCGCAGCTCAATCGTGAAATCAATCTTGCGAACGTCACCCTCGCGCGGATGCGCACGCACGGTGGTGACTTCCTCGACGAACGGTTTCTGTTTGCCGGCATCGTCGGTCCAGAGGGGCGATTTCCAGTGCAGCTTGACGCGCAGCGCGCCGGCGCCTTTCGAGGCGGGCAGCACGTCGCTGCTCTGGACTTCCCAAATCGCATCCACGTTCGACCACTGATCGCTGACGCGCTTGCCGTTGACCATAACCTGATGCCAGGCCCAGAAGATGCCGCGCTGGTGGAAGTGGTCTTCGGGAAAATCCTCGGTGAGCACGTTGCCGTCGAGGTCATAAAGCGGGTGGATGTAGTTCGAGCGCTCGTACTCCCCGTTGAGGGACTTCACGGCAAGCTGGTAGAAGAAGATCTTGTCAGCGCCCTGTTCGAACAGGTAGCCTTCATCCTGCTTGGTAATCTTGACCGTACCGGAGGAGCCGGGCTCGGCTGCGGCCGACTTTGCAAACAAGGGAAGCAGCAGGACGAATAAGAGTGCGAATCGCTTCATGGGTGGCCTCCGTTGGTACGAGTATAGCCGCCTCCCAGGTGCTGGGGAGCTCTCAATGTGATACCTTCAGGACGTTCAGAAGCCATGACATCAACCGCCGGTTTACTCTTGCCCTTGTTGCTCGCGCCTTTTCTTTGCCTGGCACAGCAGAAGTCGTCGTACGATGTTCTCCGCACGCCCGAGCCCATCGTGGTCGACGGCAAGCTCGACGAGGCGGCTTGGGCCGCGGCGGCTTCGGCCGGAGACTTCCATTTCAACTGGTGGAAGAGCGGCGAGAAGGAACAGACCGTCGCCAAGATTCTGTGGGACGACGTGAACCTCTACATCGGCTACTACTGCCGCGACAAACACATTGCGGCGGACGTGACGCGGCGGCACGGGCCGGTTTCGCTCGACGATTGCGTTGAAGCGTTTATTAGTCCGAACCCGGACAAGGTGCGGAACTACTACGGCTTCGAGATGAATGTCATCGGCACGATGCTGAATTTCATCCGAGGCGATTGGTGGCGTGGCGGACGCTTTTCCGAGCCCGTCGGCGTGCGGTTGTGGACATCGCATTACGGCCGGTCCCTCAAGGTTGACTCGCCCGACGATGACCACTGGATTCTGGAGGTCTCGATTCCGTTTACGAACTTCGAGAAGGACGCGGCGCACACGCCTCCGCGCGACGGCGACCGCTGGCGGTTGAACTTGAATCGCTCGGGCGGCACGACCAACGCCCAGTACAGCACCTGGTCGCCGGTGCATTCCGAGCGCCCCAGTTTTCACGAACCGGAGGATTTTGGCTCGGTGCGCTTTGTCAATCGCGCGGTGCGGTAACGATCAAGGCTGCGTGCCTTATTCGCTCAGCGGAATGTCCGGATATTCGAGAACGTAGACTGACCCCCCGGCTCCCAGCCAGCGGCTGAACGGAAGCGACGCTACGACGGATGCGCCCGGTTGGGGCTGATTCGTGATCTGGTAGCGAGCAGGCTCTTGCGAGGTGAGGCCCGTTACGATCACATCGCCCTTTTCATCCAGACGCGCCTGAGCGGGGTGGGCGTACTGCAGCCAGCCGTTTACGCCGTAACCAGCGTCAAGATCGCGGATCGGCAACCCTTTCTCTTTCAATAAATCGACAGCTTGCCACACGGTTGATTGATAGGCCAGATGGTCCCGTGATCCGGCGAAAGAGAAAGCAGCGAGTAGGGCGAGCAGCACGACGGTCGCCGGGAACCAAACCAGCCGCCGGTTCGGGAGCATCATTGCGATCATCCCCGGCAACACCAAAAGCAGATAGCGATCGTAGAGGGCCCAGAGCATCGTCAATAGAGTGAACGAACCCGCCGCCTGCCAGGCAAGGGCTTTGACCGCGACGGCTGCTCCGTTCACGGCTGCCGCCGTGAGGGCGACTGAAAATGCCACGACCGCAACGATGTGAACGCCCCAAATCCAGTCCGGCGGTGCGACCATCGTTTGGTGAGGGGCAAACCGGGAGGCAACACCCAGCTCGTGCAAGCTCCAGAAGGCATCCTGTCTGAGCGGATGAAAAACTCCGACGCCAGAAGCCGCTTGGACCAGCAACAGCAGACTCATCATTACAGCGATGCGCAGAACGCGTGAGGCGGCCACTGTCTTCCAGATTCCAACCGCCAAGGGAAGCAGGGCAAGGCCCAGTGTGCCGGCGATCAGCCCGATATGCATGACGTACAGCGCGGGAACGTAGGGCAGGCCCCGGATGAAATCCGCCTTCCTCAGAACCGGTGAGCCGCTTACCGTTGCCATGTCGGCGCGATGCGCGACGAAACTCGGGTAGGCCAGCACCATTGCCAGCCCGAAAGCACACGGAGCAGCCGCGATGAGCAGGCGTTTCCAGTCCCGGCCCCAGCTTTCGCAGTGAAGGACAAGTGTCACCACAAAAACGGCGGGCAGTATGATTCCCACGGTTCGAATTGAAATCGCGACGCAGGCCACGGCCGCCCCAGCCAGCAGCCAGTTGTCATTCCGGCGGTTCACGGCTTTGATCAAACACAACATCGACCAAACCACCGCCGCTAGAAACGGCACGTCCGTCATGAACGTAAACGAAAGCAGGAAGTAGACCGGGAACAGGCCCAGCGTCGCTGTCCCGGTAAACGATTCGCGCCGCGGCACGCCGAGCTCGCGCAAGGTTAAGTAGAGACCGCACAGGCAGACGATCGAAAGCACCCATGTTGATATCCGCAGCGCGGTGAATGAGAACCCGAAGGGCAGACAAAACAATGCGCCCCAAAGGGCGTGGACGAGGTTGATGTTCGAGGCGTAATCGAGGACCTGAAGCCGCCCGGTGTCGAACAGGTTTTCGACCGACCAGGCGTACATCCAATCGTCCACGAAAGGCACATTCTGAAACGGTCGCAGGATCAGCACCGGCAGGCAAGACGCCAGCGCGATGAATCCGCAATCACGAAGGAGGGTACGCCGCCCGTGGTTAGTCATCGTTGATCCGCAGGGCACAATTCACAATGGGCGATCACCACAGAACCCACAGACACATAAAGCCGACCACCGCCAGAAAAGCGATTGTCCAAAGCAAGGGTCGATTGTACCAAGGCACTCCGCCGGGACCGACGGCGAAAGGATAGCGTGGCATCGCGACGAGTTCCTCGCGTGTCCATTCCAGCCAAGTCCCTTCCGAGACGGCCAGGCGCCGAGTCGGATGGTTGTTCGCCCCATCACCCGGTCTGAACACCAGACCGGCGATCTCTTCTTCTGGTGCCCAGCCGCGCAGGACGCTATAGCCGAGCATCGTTCCGGCGGTCAATAGGATGCTCCACAGGTAGGCCCACCACGTGTTGGTCCACCAGAGCGGCAGCGGCCAGTCGAGCGCCGCGCCGAGAAACGCGCTGAGCCCGTAGGCAACGCCGGCGGCCAAGCCCACGATGCCGGAACCGCGGTGGACCCGTGTTAGCACGCCCATCAGGGTGACTGTGAATAGCGGTATGACAGCGACGGCGGCCAGCCGCAAATAGAAGGCGATCATGCCCGACTCGAGAAACGGCACATAGGCGAACGATAGAGCGATGATCACCGGGGTGGCCAAGCGCGAGACGCGCAGATAGTGGGCGTCGTCAGCGTCGCGAACGAGGAAGCGGGCGTAGATGTCGCGGGTGAATACGGCGGCAACGGATGAACCAATCGAGTCGTAGGTCGAGATGCCCCCGGCCAGAACGCCGCCAACGACAATGCCGATCAACCCAGGCATGAGATAGTCCTGGACCAGCATCGGAAAAACGCGGTCAACCGATTCAATCTCGGGATAGATCGCACGGCCCATCACGCCCAGCGTGATGTTGAACCACATGACGATCGCCGTTACGACGCTCGCAACCACGGTCGCCATCTTCATGTCCCACTCCGAGCGTGAGGCGAGCATCCGCATCGCCTGGGAATGATTCACAACGCAGTACGCGGTGAGGGTGACGATCCACCCGAAGATGACAAGCCCCGGGGGGACGCCCGGTTCACTATTCCCGCCGACGTGGAGCATCGTTTGGGACAGCCCTGGGTCAATCGCCGCAAACCGGCTATCGAGGCCGCTCCAACCGCCGACGACGTTCCAGACAGTCATCCATAGCACCAGAGCGGCGATCAGCATCAGCACCGATTGCAGCGCGTCGGTGACGGCTACCGACTTCAGGCCGCCGCTCGCCGTGTAGGCGGCGGCCGCCGCGGCGATCAGCACCACGAACCACCATGTCCCCGAACCCCAGCCGGTGAGGATCGAGAACGTCAGATAGAGCGAGAAAGCAATGTTTCCGAGAACGTTCGTGCGGTTCTGCACCTGGATCAGTGCGCTCATCACGCGAACTGAAGGGCCGAAGCGATGCTCCAGATACTCCGCGTTCGTGTACATACCGCTGCGGTAGAGCGGCAGGAACACAACATACGCGACGATGAACCAACCGATCGGAAGCCCAAGCCACCAAGTCGTCAGATTCGAGAGCCCGAACGTATAAGCGCCACCGACGACAGCTACATAGTCACCGCTGTCGACCGCCGTGGCGAACATCGAAAGGCCAACCATCCACCACGGCAGCCCGCGGCCCGCCAGGAACCAGTCGGAAGCCTTCTTGGTGCCGCGTGAGATCAGCAGTCCGTAGACGACGATAGCTCCGTTCAACAGAACTACGATCAGCCAGTCGAGTGTCGTCATGAAGCGAATCTAACGGGAATGGCTTCGGGCGTCGCCTGAGATCACAAGGCTATCCGGACACCCTGCCGGAGGCGGCTTTTGTTGCGGTCAGTTCCTCTAGATGTTGCCGCGCGGCGACCAGATGCTCTTCGACCGCCACAGCGAACGGAACATCGCGCGGCGGGGATTCGATCACATGGTAGTGCCCGAAATCGTCACGGCCACGAACAAGAACCGCCGGCTGCGGATCGTGAATCTGAACCTGCGCGACATCGGGCCTGATATAGCGCGGCGCGAACCCGATCCGCTTGCCGTCGGAGTGATTCGGATTCGAGCCGTGAATGATGTTCACGTGATGCAGCGACATCTCACCCGGCCTCAAGACGATATCAACCACGTCCTCCTCGTTAACATCAACCTGGATCTCCTGGCCTCGGCTCAGGAGATTGTCGTCGGCCCAAGTTTCTTTATGGGGATGAACGGGCTGCTTGTGCGAGCCGGGAACGACCCGCATGCAGCCGTTCTCGGGAGTGCTTTCGGTGAGCGCCACCCAGGCCGTCGTGACATCCATCGAGTTGAGGCCCCAGTAGGTGCCATCCTGGTGAAACGAGATAAAGCCGGGGTCGCGGGGCTGCTTGGGGAAGATCGACGAGGCCCAGCAGATGATGTTCGGCCCGAGGATATCCTCGACGGCATCAAGCACCTTCTCGTGATGGATGAACTCCCACGACCACGGGAAGTGCATGTGGGTGAGGGTGAGATCGGTCGCCTTGGGGCGTCCGCCCATGGCGGCTTCGAGCTCAAGGTATGCCGCCCGGAAGCGTTGCACCTCTTCGGGCGAGAGAACAGGAATCGGCGAGAGATAGCCATCCCGTTCGTATTGGCGGATTTGTTCTTCAGTGAGGATTTTCGGCATGTAGCACGTCAGCGCATCGTCGAGGCGTGTCACCAGACGGGACGGAACGAATTGTAACCTGTTCGCCTGCCTGATCGCTATAGTGTTTTCAGGGGCGGGCTGCTACGCTAACGCCATCAGTCAATTGGCGACCGCGCCAGAGGAGTTATCGATGCGCTTTTTGTTTAGAATTTCGTTCCCTACCGAAACAGGCAACGACGCCGCCAGGGACGAGTTTTCCGTGATTCCGACGATCCTGGAGGAGCAGAAGCCGGAAGCAGTTTATTTCCATACTGAAAACGGTCTCAGAACCGCCACGATGATCATCAACATGGATGATGCTTCGGAGATTCCACGGATCGCGGAACCGTGGTTCCTGGCGCTCAGCGCCGAGGTGGACGTCTTTCCAGTGATGGTTCCGGCGGACCTGAAGAAGGCCGAACCGGCTATCAAAGCCGCCGTCAAGAAATACGGCTAGACGGCACGGCGGGCAACATTTACGGGTCGGGCTGACTAATGGATCGTGAGCATGCGCTGGATCGCGGCCTGCGCGCCTTCCCGCACTTCGGGGTCGATGGTGACCTCGATGCGGTCGAACTCCAGTGAGTCGCGCAGTTTCTCGAGCGTGTTCATCTTCATGTATTCGCACATGGCCCCGAACGAGATCGGGTGAAACGTCTTGCCGGGGACGAGTTTTCGCAGGCGATACAGCATCCCGGCTTCCGTTCCGACAACGAACTCTTTTGCCGCGGAGGTTTCCGCGTGGCGAAGCATCTGCTCGGTCGAAAGGAAGTAGGACTTGCCGTAGGGCGAAGAGCCGCTGGCTGTTTTCGCCAGGCACGCCGTCGAGCAGCCGCACTCGGGATGCAGCAGCAACTCGGCATCGGGATAGCGGTCGAATGCGGTCTCCAGCGCGTCCTCGCCGATCTTGGCGTGAACGTGGCAGGCGCCATCGTAGAGGTCCACGCGGTCGTGGTCTACCGTCGACTGCGCCAGCGCTACTGCCCCGAGATACTTGTCGGGCAAGAATAAAATACGCCGGCCGGGGTTCGTGTCCGCGGCATGCTGCAAGACCTGCGCGGCATTGCGCGACGTGCATATGTAGTCGCTCATAGCCTTGGTCTTGGCGTCGGTATTGATGTAGGAAATGACGACGGCTTCAGGGTTATGGGCCATCCAGCCTTTGATGCGCTCATGGTCGATTGATTCGACCAGCGAGCAGCCCGGCTTGTCGGGCATGTAGACCTTGGCGCGATCGCCCACGATGGTTTTCGCGGTCTCGCCCATGAACCAGACGCCGCAAAAGTCGACCCGTTCGGTCTGCTTTTGGGCAACGTACTGGCTGAGGCCAAGCGAATCGCCGACCTCCAGCGCGACTTCCTGCAACTCCGGGTACTGATAGTTATGCGCGACGATCAGCGAACCCTTTGCCTGGGCTAAGGCTCGGACTTCTTTGCCAATTTCGACGAGGTCCTTGACGTAATCGCGCGTATAGCGGCCTTCGTACAAGTCGCCCGCGTAACGATTGAAATCTTCGTACCAGGTTTCAAAGCGAATGCCGTTGGGCGTACGCAACGACCCGTTCAGGTCGCGAACGGCGTCGCGGGTCTCGGCGTGAACGACGTTTTGCATTTCTAGCGGGACGCCCTACGTCATGAACGACTTGCCGCAACCGCAACTCTTCGTGGCATTCGGATTGTTGAACACGAATACCTGCTCCATCAAGGAGCTCTTGAAGTCCAGAATCATGCCGTCGAGATACTCGAAGCTCTTGGGGTCGACCATCAAGGTGACGCCGTCGACTTCAAAAACATTGTCCGTGGCGCGGGGCTGCTTCTCGAAACGAAACTTGTAGCTCAGGCCCGAGCATCCGCCGCCGACGATACCAAGACGCAAGCCGCCGTCAACTTTGTTTTCAACGAGCATCGCCCGGATCTTTTCCACTGCGGCTGAAGTCACTTCGATCATCAAGACACCACTACCGAAACTTCTTTCAACCTCACTATAACAAACCGCCTTTGAAGGCCTGGGGAATCACACAGCCGATACAATAGGATTCGGCCCGGGCTTCCCCCTGGGCCGCACATCTTCCCCACGGCTACGACATGCTCCGAGACGGCCTCAACCGCCCCATCCAGGACCTGAGAATCTCGGTCACCGACCGCTGCAACTTCCGCTGCCTCTATTGCATGCCGCTGGCGGAGTACGACTGGATCGACCGCGCCGAGATCCTTAGCTACGAGGAGATTGAACGCCTGGCGCGCATCTTCGCCGGTCTCGGCGTGAGCAAGATCCGCCTCACGGGCGGAGAACCGCTGGTGCGCAAGAATTTGTCGGACCTGATCGGGCGGCTCGCTCCGCTGCCGCATATCCGCGACCTGTGCCTCACAACCAATGGCGCGCTGCTCGAAGAGCAAGCCGGCGCGCTGCGCAAGGCCGGCCTGCGCAGGATCAATGTCAGCCTCGACACCCTCAAGCCCGATCGCTTCCGCGCCATCACGCAGCGCGGCGATCTGGAACCGGTGCTGAGGGGTCTGGACGCCGCCAAGCAAGCCGGTCTCGGGCCCATCAAGATCAATGCTGTCATCGAGCGCGGCGTCAACGACGACGAGATCATTGACCTGGTCGAGTTCTCACGGCGAGAGGGTTTCGCCATGCGTTTCATCGAATACATGGATGTCGGCAACACGAACCATTGGCGGTCCGAGAAGCTCGTTTCGAAGCAAGAGATATTGGCGGCTATCCAGAAGCACTACGGGCTGACCGAACTCGGCCGCGAGCAGGGCACAGCGCCCGCGGTGAACTACCGCTTCAGCGATGGCGGCGGCGACATCGGAGTCATCGCCTCGGTCACCGAACCGTTTTGCGGAAGCTGTACCCGCGCCCGCCTGACCGCCGACGGCAAGCTTGTGACTTGCCTGTTTTCGAGTACCGGGCACGATCTCAAGAAGCCGCTGCGCGGCGGAAAGACGGACGCCGAGATCGCGGCCTTCATCGAATCCATCTGGACATCGCGTCAGGATCGCTACTCCGAGGAGCGCTGGGAAGCATTGAATTCGAGCCAGGGCTACCGCGCCGAGGAGCACCGCAAGATCGAAATGATCAGCCTGGGCGGCTGACAGCCAGCCTGGAGCTGGTCACAGCCCGTGGCGACGCACCCAGGGTGGACTCACTCGACGCAATCACCTATCATTGTCAATTCACCGCAAGGCCGTATCCTGCGGACAATGCCCCACCCCCATCGGGAACGATCGTTTGAACAATAAGAAAATCGGTGTAGTTCTGTTTCAACTCGGCGGCCCGGATTCGCTCGACGCCATCGAGCCGTTCCTCTACAACCTCTTTTGCGACCCCGACATCATCGACTTCCCCTTAGCCAAAGTGGCGCGGCCGATACTGGCGAAGCTGATTTCGAAGGGCCGTTCCCGCAAGGTGAGAGATCATTACGCGGAGATCGGTGGCGGATCGCCCATCCGCCGGATCACCGAACAACAGGCCGCCGCCCTGGAAGCGGAGTTGCGCGCCGATCTCAACGCCCGTGTCTTTGTTGCCATGCGCTACTGGCATCCGTTTAGCACCGAGACGATTTCGCGGGTGCGGCTGGCCGGCTGCGACGAATTGATCCTCCTCCCGCTTTATCCGCAATACTCCTCGACCACCACCGGCAGCAGTCTCAACGAGTGGAACCGCTGCTGCCTCGCTGCCGGCCTCGCCATTCCGAGCCGGGTGGTCGACGAGTATCACGACTTCGAGCCCTACATCGAGTCACTTGTCGAACGGATCAACGAAACACTGTCGCGCTTTGAGCGTCCTGAAAACGCCCACCTCGTCTTCAGCGCCCATAGCGTTCCCGAGTCGGTGATCCTGGGTGGCGACCCCTACCGCGACCAGATCGAAGCAACCGTGCGGCACGTCCGGTCGCGCGGCGGCTGGCCGAACCCAGCAACGGTCTGCTTCCAGAGTAAAGTTGGCAGCCGCAAATGGCTCCAGCCCACGCTTCACCAAACGAACGAAGAGCTGGGCCGGCAAGGCGTGCGGGACATGCTGGTCGTGCCCATCGCCTTCGTCTCCGACCACGTCGAAACTCTCTCGGAAATCAATATCGAAGGACGCGAAGAGGCCATCGGACACGGCATCGAGCACTTTGAGATGATGCCCGGCCTTAACGATCACCCGGCATTCATCGGCGCCCTGGCCGGTTTAGTCCGGCAAACGCTCGGCGCAACGCCCGACCTGGCTCAGGCGTCCGGCGGCGCCCGGCACGCGTAAAATCCCCGGGCAGCCTGCATTGTGAGCAGAATTCCACGGCCTATCGGGGCCGCAGAGTTCGGTCAACTTCCAGTCCCAATCTCGTGACGATCTCCGGCAGCGCCTCGATATCGCTGAGCGTTGTTCGAAAGTTGACGACACAGAGCCGCAACGCAAATTTACCCTCAATGACGGCGTTCGAGAAGAAGGCTTCACCGCTTTTCTCAATGCGGTCCAGCAACTCTTGATTGAGCTGATTCAAATACTCATGTGTGGTTTCGGGCTCCGCGCTGTCGCGAAGGTCGCTCGGAATATAGCGGAACGTCGTAATGCTCAACCCCTGCGTCAGCGCCTCGAGTTCCTCGTAGTTTTCCAGTAGATCGTAGAAGTGCTTGGCAAGTGAAATGTCATCGGCGATCATTCGCATATAGCCGGCGCGCCCGGCCTGTTGCAGAGCGAGCCAAACCTTGAGGGCACGAAAGCCGCGCGAGTTCTGCGGGCCGAGGTCGAAGTAGTTGATGGCCTCTTTGTCGAAGTGGTAGTAGAGCGGATGATACGAAAACGTGTCGAGCAAATGTTTCGGATCCCGCACGAGCGTGCATCCGGCCTCGATCGGCGCGTACAGCCACTTGTGCGGATCGACGGCGACGGAGTCTGCTTCGGCCAGTCCGGCGAGATCGGGCGGAACATCGGGTGCCCGTGCCGCCACGGCGCCGTACGCTCCATCAACGTGAAACCACAGATCATACTCGCGGCAAACCGCGGCGATTTCTGGAAGCGGATCAACCGCGCCCGTGCTCACCGAGCCGGCGGCTCCGATCACGAGAAAAGGCTGGTCGCCGTCGGCGATGTCGCTATCAATCTGACCGCGCAACGCCGTGAGGTCCATGCGCTGCCGGCTGTCAGTCGCGATCCAGCGGATCGAGTCAGTCCCCAAACCGAAAAGGTCGGTCGCCTTCTGAACCCAGGTGTGGGTTTCGTTCGAGGCGTAGAGCCGCAAGCGGCCGCCGGCATTCCCGGCCATGCCGGTCTGGCGCACGTTCCAGGCCGCCTTGACGCGGCGCGCGGCCAGGAACCCAACGAAATTCGCCATATTGCCGCCACTGACAAGCAGCCCGCCACAGTCAGCCGGATAGCCGATCAGCTCCGCGAGCCAGCGCACGGTCTGCGCCTCGATCTCGGTCGCCAGCGGAGCCAGTTTGTAAGCACCAACGTTCGGATTCACCGCGGAGGCGAGAAAATCGCCCAGAACCCCGATCAGCGCCGGTCCCGAGGTGATGTACCCAAAGAAGCGTGGATGGCTATTGAAAAGCGAGTGTTCAAAGAGTGACTGCGTTGCCGCGGCCAGCAGGCCTTCGGCGGCGGCGCCGTCTTCCGGCAATGGCGCGGCACCCCCGATCGCTTGACGGACTACTTCGTGGGACTCGTCGGGCTTAACGGGTCCGGCAGGTACGGCGGCCAACTGGTCGCTGATCTGATCGACGAGCCGGTGCGCCAATCGCCGAAACTCCTCGGGCGATATGTCGACCGCGGCCTTCCTTTGAGTCAGGGCGGTGGTCGGGGCAGGTGATTGCTTGGGGGTATTCATGGCAACTCCAGATGACGATCGCGTGGCTTCGGCTAGACAGGGGCTAGGCGGCGTTACCGCCGCTCTTTTCTTCAGTCTCACGCAAGCCCTCAAACAGGTCTGTTTCCGGCCGCCGGCCGCCATTGACAAGACTGAACACACGGTAGAATTCCTGAACGCCCCACAGCGCCCTGTGGCGCTCGTCCGACAGCTCGGCCAAGCCCTTGTAAATTGACATCTGCGTCTTGTGGCAACGCACGGCCCGCCAAACGTGCTTCCAGTAGTGGCCCGCGTCGATCGTGGTTGTGACCATCCAGTCAGGCCAGGCGACGGCGTTGCGTTGTTCGCCGTCGACCTTGGTGCTGATGTTTCGCAGTGCTTCTTGATAGGCGGCCCAGGTGGCTTCTCTCCAGGCAAGGTAGTAGAGCTTTGATACCCGGTGCGGCGGGAACTCCTGAGCTGGTTCGTAGGCAGCGTCGGCCGAGCACGTAACGGCTGCCGTTGTGAACTGCGAAATGGCGATGTGGTCCGGGTGGCCGTATGCGCCATCGGGACCGAATGTGACGACGACATCGGGCTGCAGGCGGCGAATGTGGTTTACGATGCGGCCAATCGCTTCGGCCGGATCGGCTTGGTCAAGTTCGGCGTCCTGGTAGTCGAGAAAACTGACTTCTTTGATGCCTAACTCATGAGCAGCGGCTCTCAGTTCCGCTTCACGAGCCTGACCGACGGCTTCAGGTCCCGGCGATTCGCCGCTGTCTCCGAACCGGCCGCGCTCGCCCCGAGTTGCCGCCACGAGATAGGTTTCGACGCCTTCTCGGGCATACTTCGCGATGGCGCCGCCGGCACCTAGCGACTCATCGTCGGGGTGGGCGAAGACACACAATAGTTTTAGTTTTCTTGACACGGACGGTTCTCTCATTACCCTCACGCTTAGTATTGCGAAAAAACTAAAGGTAGAACGACATCCGAGGAGCGATTGAGGAGAGAACGCCCTCCAAGCCGCGCACGCTCAATCCCAAACCGTCACGAAACCCGTCACGAAACCCGTCACGAAACGCTTCACGAAACACTGCGCTTCCGCTCGGCGCGAGCCGCCGATTCTGCTAGATTGTGGTGGTCCAAAGCCTATGCGCCAACACTCATTCCGACTGCTCGTTCCCTTTCTTTCGCTGCTCTTAACGGCCACCGTCCAAGCCCAACAGCCATTGCCCGGGACTCAACCCTTGCAATGGCAAGGCGATTTGGCCGCCCGTATGGTCGCCGGCATCGACCGTTACTTGACGGCAGCCACACAAGCAACCATCACAAGCCGGGCCGCCGCATGGAAGCCCGACTATACGTCCCGAGAAACGTACGAAGCCTCCGTTGTCGCGAACCGCGAGCACTTCCGCCAGATCATCGGAGTTGTCGACCCCCGCCTGCGCCCGGCTGGTTTCGAGCTGGCGGGCACGACACAGCAGTCCTCTCTCGTCGCCAAGACGGAGGCCTATGAGATTCACGCCGTCCGCTGGGCCGTACTGCCGGGCGTGAATGCCGAAGGACTGCTACTGGAACCAAGCGGCGAGCCGATCGGACAAATTGTCGCGCTACATGACGCCGACGTTTCACCGGAAGCCGCCGTTGGTCTCGCGCCCGGCGTTCCCGACGCCGCGCAGTTCCCCCGGCGTCTCGCCGAAGCCGGCTTCCGCGTCATCGTTCCAACCCTGATTAACCGCGCCGCCGACTGGTCCGGACATCCGCGCATCCGCTATACAAATCAGCCGCATCGCGAATTCATCTACCGCATGGCGTTTGAGATGGGCCGCCACATCATCGGCTACGAAGTGCAAAAAGTATTGGCGGCCGTCGATACGTTCGAGCAGGAACACCCGGCGCTGCCCATCGGCGTCGCGGGCTACGGCGAAGGGGGCCTGATAGCCTTCTATAGCGCCGCCGCCGACACGCGCATTGACGGGGCCCTTGTGAGCGGTTACTTCGGCCCGCGTGAAGCGCTTTGGAGCGAACCGATCTACCGCAACGTTTGGGGACTGCTCGAGCAGTTTGGCGACGCTGAGATCGCGCGCCTCATCGCGCCGCGCGGGCTCGTCGTCGAAGCTGTGCCCGGGCCGAAAATCGACGGCCCACCACCCGTAACGCCGCAACGCCGCGGTGCCGCGCCCGGCGCGATCCCTTCCCCCGAGGTCGAAGACATCCGCCGGGAATTCGACCGCGCCAAAGACGCCTTCAATAAACTGAACGTCGGCAACATGGTCCGCTTCCAATCCGGTGGCGGGGCTCCCCTGTTGGATCTCGCCGACACGCTAGCCGTATCAGCCACTTTCCCCGAGCCCTCGCCCGCACCCCAAGACCAACGCCGCGCCTTTGACTCCTCGCGCCGCCTGCGGGAGCAATTCGAGGAGTTGGTCGACTTCACGCAAGCCAATGTCCGCGAGTCCGAGTTCACCCGCCGCGCGTACTGGGCGGGCGCCGACCGCACTTCACTGGCAACTTGGGAAAAGAGCGCCGACGACTATCGCGACAAGCTTTGGAGCGATGTGATCGGCCGGCTTCCCGATCCCACAAGCCCGTTGCAGGCCGGCTCTCGCCTGACGTATGAAACGGAAAAGTGGAAGGGCTACGAGGTGGTTTTGCCCGTCTGGCCGGAGGTATTCGCATACGGCATTCTGCTCGTTCCCAACGACCTCAAGCCAGGCGAGCGCCGCCCGGTGGTCGTAACGCAGCACGGACTCGAAGGCCGTCCGCAAATGCTTGTCGACGACTCGATCAAGGGCCCCTATCACCACTACGGCGCGCGTCTGGCCGACCGCGGGTTCATCGTCTTCGCGCCGCAAAACCCCTATATCGGGCAGGACGATTTCCGCGTCCTGCAACGCAAGGCCAACCCGCTTGGCAAGTCGCTGTTCTCGTTCATCCTCGGGCAGCACAGCCGCATTCTCGAGTGGCTCGCAACGCTGCCTTTTGTCGAGCCCGACAAGATCGGGTTCTATGGCCTTTCCTACGGTGGGAAGACGGCGGTGCGAGTTCCTCCGCTGCTCAACCAGTACGCGCTGTCGATTTGCTCAGCCGACTTCAACGAGTGGATATGGAAGAACACTAGCGACATCCATCCCCACAGCTATATCTACACCGGCGAATACGAGATGTTCGAGTTCAACCTCGGCAATACGTTCAACTACAGCGACATGGCGAACATGATGTCGCCGCGGCCGTTCATGGTCGAGCGCGGACATCACGACGGCGTGGCCCCGGATGAATGGGTTGCCTACGAGTTCGCCAAGGTGCGGCGTCACTATGCCGAACTAGGGATCGCGGACAAGGCGGAGATCGAATTCTTCCTAGGGCCTCATGAGATTCATGGGGAGGGGACGTTCGATTTTCTGCACCGCCACCTGGATTGGCCTAAGCGTTAATGCTAGGCGCGGTGTGCGCCATATTTCAGGCCCCTGGATGGGGCGACGATTACGGCGGCGTTATCAACTGCGGGGAAGGATACCGAGCCGGATACGAATCCGTTGGCTTGTGACCCAGCATTGTCCAATGATTCGATCGGTTCTGTCTCGACCCTCTCGCCGAGCTTCTCGCAAGGAAGGCTATTATGAAGTGGTCCACTTTTTGGGTCCACTACAGGCTCTGAACCCATGCACCGCTCGACAGTCATCGTCCTTGCTTGCAGCGCGATCGTGTGCGTATCGGCATGCGGGCCCTCTGGGTCGTTCGCGGCGGAAAAGGGCCAGACAGAACCGAAGGTGTTCCGCGATCCCGCGCCACCGGAAGTCATCGAGCCGTCAGGGAAACCGCGGGCGGAACCGAAACAGCATCCCGACGTCACGTTTCACGCAGACCCCAAGCCTCTTCATCCCGACGCGGTCACCCACGATTGGACATCGTTCCTGGGGCCAACTCACAACGCTGTTTCGACCGAGACCCACCTACTGAAAGACTTCGGCGATTTCGGGCCGAAGCTCGTGTGGGAACTAGATAAGGGCACCTCGTATACGTCGCCCGCGATTCAGGGTGACTATCTCGTCTTCCTGCATCGAGTCGGGAACACGGAGCGCGTCGAGTGCCTCCACCCCGCGACGGGCGAGTTGTATTGGCAGTTTGAATATCCAACCAACTTCAGCGACCGTTACGGATATAACAACGGCCCGCGGGCGAGCCCTGTGATCGACGGCGACCGCGTTTATACCTATGGGGCGCTGGCGCAGCTGCACGCCTTCGACCTAAGAACAGGTGAATTGCTTTGGAAGCGCAATATAGCCGAGGAGTTCAAAGTCCCCCAGGACTTTTTCGGGATCTCGAACACGCCACTGGTCGAGGGCGACCTGCTCGTCATCAACGTCGGCGCACCCGGAGGGCCGACGGTCGGGGCTTTCGACAAACTCACAGGCGAGATGGTTTGGGGTGCGGGCGATGAGTGGGGCCCCAGCTACGCGTCGCCGGTGCCGGCCGTCGTGCATGGCAAGCGCAGGGTGTTCGTATTTGCCGGCGGCGAGAGCCGTCCGCCCACCGGGGGGTTGCTGTCAATCGATCCATCCGATGGCAAAGTCGACTTCTCATTCCCGTGGCGCAGCCGGACCGCTGAGTCGGTGAACGCATCGACACCGACGGTCATCGGCGATCAGGTACTATTTTCCGCCTCGTACCGGACGGGAGTAGTGCTGCTTGAAGTGCTTCCCGACCTGTCACGCGAGGTCGTTTGGACGAATTTCGATTTCGATCTGCACTTCATGACCGCGATCGAGAAAGACGGCTACCTGTACGGTTTTCCCGGACGGAACGAGCCCGACGCCGGACTTTCGTGCATTCGCCTGAGCGACGGCAAGCAGATGTGGCGCGTCGAGCCGGAATGGAAGGATATCGTCAATCAGACCGGCGGCCGGACCAAGGAACTCACCATGAGTACCTTCCGGGGCTCTCTCATGAAGGTTGACGGCCACTTCCTCGCGATCGGCGAGTGGGGCCACCTGCTCTGGCTGGACCTGACGCCAGAGGGCTACAAGGAAATTTCGCGAACCTGGCTCGTGAAAGCGCGTGAAACGTGGGCGCTGCCTGTCTTGAGTCGTGGGCTGCTCTACGTGAGCCAGAACTCAGCAAGCTTGGACCGCGAACCGCCGCGCCTGCTTTGTTTCGACTTGCGAGGCGAGTAGCTTGGGGCGACCCCCGCTATTCAGCACTCATCGGCGCATCAACAATGCCGAGGGCTTCGATCGAGCCCGGCTCGCCGCCGCTGAAGTGCTCGACCATCTTCCCCCAAGCTTCCTGATGCAGATCCTTCGCCACCCAAAGCACCCTTAAGTCTTCACTTTCGAAGGCGAGGGTGAGCACGTAGCCGCTGTCGCCGCCTTGTTTTTTGAACAGGTGGGCGAACTTGAATCCGGCCTGACTGCTGATGGCCGGATAGAAGACTTCATGAAACGTCTTTTCTAGAGCCGCACCTTGCCCCGAGGCCGCTGTGATGTCAACGTTGAGCACCACCGGTCCAGGGCCATCAAAGCGGCGCGGGCCACCGGAGTCACCCGAACAGGCAAACATAACAGCTACGAGCAGCGGAATCGCCGCGTACTTCCACTTCAGAATCACAGCAGGCTCCTTTTTCATCGGGTGCGACCCAACCCGCGTATTATGACAGAGCGCGGGCGGCAGATGGGGATTCGCGTCCCGGCACATCCCAAAAAGCCGCCTTCAGGTGTTTCAAGCCAGTCGCTATAGTAAGCGTAGCCGCTGCCATGAACCTCAACGAAGAAATCCGCCAAGTGCTTGCCGGTCTCGCCATCCCTGAGTCAGTCAACCGAACCATCGTCGAGGCGATGGAGCAAGTGGAACGGAATCGCGTTGCGCCCGGCCTGGCTGTTGGCGATTCGGCGCCCGACTTCACCCTTCCCAACCCCCACAACCAGCCGGTCGCTCTGCGCGATAAGCTGGCGCAAGGTCCGGTCGTGCTTAGCTTCTTCCGGGGCGACTGGTGCCCTGTCTGCAGCCTCCAAATCCGGGCCTTGCAGCGCGCCCTGCCCGATATCCATAAGGCTGGCGCGTCACTGGTTACGGTTACGCCGCAATCGCTTACGCACACTTTATCGCTTCAGGAAAAGGCCGCTCTCGAATTCGATGTGCTGACCGATCTCGAACAGAGCGTCATGCGCGCCTATCGAGTGCAGTTCGCGCTGCCGGAAAAGGTCAAGGATATCTATTTGGGCGTTTTGGCTCTCGACTTAGGGAAACAGAACGCTGACGGAAGCTGGAATCTTCCTGTCCCGGGGACGTTTATCATCGACCGGCAGGGCATCATCCAGACACGCCACGTGAGCGCTGATTTCACGCGTCGCATGGAGCCTGACGATGTGCTGGACGCTCTGGCACTACTCAGTCCCGAAGCAGCACCGCGCGCCGCGGCTGGTTGAGGCGAGTTCCTGCCCTCAGTCAGTTCCGGCCGCGCTCAGCCACTCGTCGTGCAAGCGAGTGAGGCGTTGCGCGACGTCGGGATGCCGCGAAGCGAAGTTCGTTCGCTCGGAAATGTCCTTGTTGAGATTCGAGAGGAACGTCGCATCGTCGCCCACTAAGACCTCGCGGTTCGTATCCCGCGGATTTACGATCAGCTTCCAGTCGCCTTCGCGGACGGCCCATTGCTCGCCAGTCTGCCAGTGGAAAACCTCATGAGGGGATTCGGCGTCGGCTGACCTGATGATGGGCAGCAGACTCTTGCCGTCGATGGCTCGGCCGGGAAGGGGGGCACCTGTGATCGCCGCGATGGTCGGAAGCCAGTCCACGCCGGTGGCGAGCTGCCCGCGGACCTGGCCTTCCGGCAGGGTCCCCGGCATGCTGACAATCGCCGGCACACGGATGCCCGCCTCGAACAGACTGAATTTCGCGCCGCGGTAAGGCCCGGCATAACCGCCTCCGAACATCGTTCGCTCTTCGGTCGAGTGTCCGTGATCGGACATAAAGATGATTAGCGTGTTCTCGCGGAGGCCCAGTTCGTCCACCATTGCGACCACCTCGCCGACCTTCTCATCCAAAGTGGATACGAGCGCCGCATACTCACGGCGCGGCGAGGGATAGTAGGAGTACATGTTCCGCCATTTCTCCAGACCCTGGAGCGGGTAGTGCGGAATGTTGAAGGGCAGGTACAGGAAGAATGGCCCGTCTTTGTTCTCTTCGAGGAAACGCCGCGCCTCGCGCATCATCAGATCGGGAAAGTAAGCGCCGTCTTCCCAGTGCTCTTTCTCGCCCTTCCACAGGTCGTGTTTGTTGGGGCCGGACCAGTAGAAGAAGTGCGAGTAGTTGTCGATGCAGCCGACTTTGTGTCCGAAAAAGGAATCGAAGCCCTGATCGAGCGGCCCCCTCCCGTTGACGTGCCCTAAGTGCCACTTGCCGACGATGGAAGTTCGATAGCGCGCCTGCTTGAGCATCTCGGCGATCGTAACCTGCTCAGGCGGCAGCCCTTGGGCCGTCAGCCCGACATTGCCCGGAACGCCGGCGCGCCGCGGGTAGCGGCCCGTCAACAGCGCGGCGCGCGATGGAGAGCAAACCGGCGCCGCCGCGTAGAACTGCGTGAAGAGGATGCCGCGGTCGGCCAGCTTGTCGAGGTTACGTGTATACAGATCCCGCGCGCCGAGCTTCGCCATGTCGAGTGTTCCCTGATCGTCAGAGAACATTAGGATGACGTTGGGAGGCTGGCCGGCCGCGGGTAAACTCGATACAACCAACCAAAGGGCGCTGAGGATGAGTAAACAGCGTGCAGTCATGAGCTTGCTCCTAGCCCTCCACGTCGCTGGACTAGCTGTCCCGTGAAAATTTCGTACTGGTCTTCTCCGCGTAACGCTCCTGAGCGAGTTCAATCAGGCGGTCGATCAGATCCGAGTAGCTGAGCCCGCTGGCCTCCCACAGTTTCGGATACATGCTGATCGAAGTGAAGCCTGGCATCGTGTTGATCTCGTTCAACAGGATTCGTCCTGTTTCGTCTTCGAGGAAGAAGTCGACCCGCGCCAGGCCCGAACAGTCGATCGCCTGGAAAGCTCCAACCGCCACGCGTTGTACTTCCTTGGTCTGCTGCTCGCTGAGCGGCGCCGGGATGCGCAGTTCCGACGTGTCATCAAGGTACTTGGCTTCGTAGCTATAGAAGTCGGCGCCGGGTTTGATCTCACCTGGCACTGACGCTCGCGGATCATCGTTTCCGAGCACGGAGCACTCGATTTCGCGTCCACGAATAGCAGGCTCGACGATGAGCTTGCGGTCGAACTCCGCGGCGAAATCAAGGGCCTCGCGGAGCGCCCGTTGATCGGAAGCCTTCGATATGCCCACCGACGACCCCAAGTTCGCCGGTTTGACGAACATTGGATAGCCGAAGCGCCGTTCGAGTTCCGGGATCGCCGCCGCCCGGTGGTGACGCAGGACCGTCATATGCTCGACTGTCGCCAGGCCGCGCTCCCGGAACAGACGTTTCATGATGTCTTTGTCCATGCCGGTGGCGGATGCCAGCACGCCGGCCCCCACGTAGGCCACGTCGGCGAGTTCGAGCAATCCTTGGACCGTGCCGTCCTCGCCGAATGTGCCATGTAGCACGGGGAAGACAACATCAATACCCGCCGTGGCGCCGGGTTCCCGCGACAAAACGATCGCGCTTTCCGTTGAGAGCGAAACGTTAGCATCAGCTGGCAGCAACGCGGCCGATTCAGCGGGCGGCCACCAACGCCCCTCCAGCGTGATCGCTAGCGGAACCACATCGTACTTCGCCCGGTCGAGCGTCTGGATCACCGACGCCGCCGAACGGATCGATACGTCGTGTTCGCCGGAACGACCGCCGAAGAGAACTGCGATGCGAGTCTTTGCCACTTTCTTTTTGCTTCTTATCTAGGGGTACATGCGATAGAGCATACGCGGGAAGGCGATGGTTTCGCGGACGTGTTCGAGGCCGCAGATCCAGGCGACACAGCGTTCGACGCCGAGGCCGAATCCTCCATGGGGTACCGTGCCGTATTTGCGCAGATCGAGATACCACTCGAACGGCTCCCGCGGCAGTTTGTGTTCTTCCAGTTTCTTAACCAATAAATCGTAGTCGTGGATGCGCTGTCCGCCGCCGATGATTTCCCCGTATCCTTCGGGAGCGAGCACATCCATGCCCAGCGCGAGTTCCGGGCGGTCCGCGTCGGGCTGCATGTAGAACGCCTTGATGGCCATCGGGAAACGATGCACGATCACAGGCCGGTCGAAGTCTTCGCTGAGAACCGTTTCGTCGTGTCCGCCGAAATCGCCGCCCCATTCAAACGCAATGTCTTTCGCGCGCAGGCGCTCGACCGCCTCGTCGTAGCTGATACGCGGGAATGGTTTCTTGACGCTTTCGAGCTTCGAGGTGTCGCGCTCGATGGTCTTCAGCTCCTCCGCCTTGTTTTTGATAACTCGCTGCACGACGTATTCAAGGAAGTCTTCCGCCAGATCCATGACGTCATCAATCCCGGCGTAGGTTATCTCGGGCTCGGCCATCCAAAACTCAGTCAGATGGCGCCGGGTCTTTGATTTTTCAGCCCGAAATGTAGGTCCGAAGCAATACGTCTTGCCGAGCGCGGCGGCCGTGGCTTCACTGTAGAGCTGCCCCGATTGGGCCAGGTAGGCGCTGCCGTAATCGAAGTACGGAACCTCGAACAGCGTCGTCGTTCCCTCGCAAGCGGCGGGCGTGAGAATCGGCGTATCGACCAGCGTGAATCCGTTGTCGTCGAAGTAGTCGCGAATCGACCGGATGACTTCATGGCGAATCCGCAGGATGGCGTGCTGGCGGCGGCTGCGAAGCCACAGATGCCGGTGGTCCATCAGGAAATCAACACCGTGTTCCTTGGGCGTGATCGGAAACGGATCATCCGCCGAGACCTGCTGATAGACCCGCAGGCCTTGCACTTCCATCTCGTAACCGCCGGGCGCCCGTTCTTCTTTGCGAAGCAGGCCCGTCACTTCGAGCGATGACTCATGCGTCAGATGCCGGCAGAGGTCGAATAGCTCCTCTCCCACGGCTGCCTTGACGACGACGCCCTGCATGAATCCGCTGCCGTCGCGAAACATCGGGAAGGCGATCTTACCCGAGCGGCGCAGGTTGTGAAGCCAGCCCCGCAGCCTCACCACCTGACCGTCAAACTCGGAGGCTTTTTCTATCGTGATCAGCGGAGGCGCGTCCGCCATTTACAACTCCTCCAGCAGGTCCAGCGAGCGGCGGGTTTCAACTAAGGCGTTCTCCATCTCCTCATCCTCGCGCAACTCCATGACGAGGGGAACGTCCTCGGGTAGTGAGCGCAACCGATCCATCATCGGTTTCCAATCGATTGAACCCCGCTCGGTCAGAAGCGGGAAGAGATGGGCGTCGTCTTCACCATCGTTGTCGTGAACGTGAGTCGACCGGATGCGGTCTTTCATCAATTCGAATTCCTGCTCGGGGTCGCCGTTGAGCTGGGCGTGCCCTGTGTCGAAGCAAAAAGACAGCGGCAGATGGGTTGACTCCACGAAGGTGCGAAGGCGCTGGGCCGATGAATAAACGTTGGGAATGTTCTCCACCAGGACTTCGACACCCAGCTGCTTCCCGAAAACGATGATCTCATCAAGACTGTTGAACGCCGCTTCGACTTGCCCCTCGTCGTAGTCCTCTTCGTTCATGCCGATATGCTGCACCAGATAACGAAACGGGATGGAGTCGGCGATCTCGATCGCGCGTTTGATCTCGTCGGTTACCTCGATCCGCCTCGCCTTCGATTTTTCCGTGAGCGATACGACCGACTTCGGACCGCTGCGGCCCCATGAATCGTCGCTGAAAAGCGGTGAGTGAATGGAGTGCAGCTTCAGATCCGAATCACGGAACCAATACCGCAACTCATCAATCTGACTCTGGTTGTGATAGTCAAGATGCTGCCGCGCGCAGAAGAACTCGACTTCATCGATACCGCTCTTGAGGATGCGGTCCAGGAGCGCGACCGTCATCCGTTGATCGACGAAAAGATAGGTGGAAAGGACTCGTCTCACGATGGGCAACTCATGGCCGTCGACCTGAATCGGTCGTTCAGCCTGATTCTAGCCAAGTATAGGCCAATGCTCGATTGAGTGGAGCAGGGGCTCTCATCGAGAGTAATCTCGCGGCCCTAGCTTAGAACTCAATTGCCAGTGTTACGAAGTCCGACCATCCGTTGCTGGTAACGATCGCCAGCGGCACGTTAGCGCCGACGATGTCCAGAGCCGGCACTTGCACGTTGATTTGATAGAGGCTGACGAAGTTAGGGGCGCCGCCCACATAGACAATCGTTCCCGGCGTGCCGTTGAACCCGAAGAGCACCTCGATTCCCGGGTCGGTGGCGCGCGCCAGCGGCTCGGCGCCGGGCGCGGGGAATCCGTCGGCTATGGCCGGTTCGACCGCTCCCAAACCTGTCACGAAGATGCTTACGAAATCACCTTCGGCCGCCGGGTTGTCGGGCGAAATCGGCTCGAACGTGAAGGAGTCGACGATGATGCCCGCTCCGAGCCCATTGGCGGAAAACGAAAAAATACCCGGGCTGGTCGCCGCCAAGGGAACTTGAACGCTGTTCGAAGCAACGCCGTTGTTGGTGACGACGATCGTGGCCGTGGTCCCCATGGTGGCGAACGGCACTTGGGCCCGGATCTGGCCGGGTGCGACGAAGAAAAGTGGCGCGGGAACGCCGTTGATCGCGACTGAGACGTTACCCAAGTTTGTCGGCAGTGGTGTGACCGTCGCCCCCGTTGTGGTCGCCGACAAGCCGGTTCCAACCAAAGCGATCAGTGTGCCAGCGGCGATGGGATACGTCGGTGGCGCGAAGGAAGCTCCGTTGACCACGCCAAGCGGGTTCAGGAAAACTCCCTCTCCGCTCAAGTCGGGCATGCGGATCGCGATAAACAGGCCATGGAAGAAGCTTGTTGTAGTCAGCGCGTTGATCTGGGCGCCAACCGCCGCTTGCGCGACGCCAGCCGCTCCCTTCGCGCTGCTGGGCGCTCCCAAACCCATGTTGATGGCATCAGCCTCAAGAGTTGCCGCGAGCTGGCCTTGGCTGTTTGCGTTGATCTCGTAGCTGTTAACGGCGCTGAAGTCGCTTACGAAGCGATTCCCCGACAGACGCTCAGAGATCGTCGCGAAGCCTGTTCCGAGCGTGGCGAGACCGCCGGTGGCTGACGTGAAGTTGCCGAAATCAGGATCCAGAATGACCTCGGCGAACCAGTAATTGCCCGACCAATCACTATCGTCGGCTGAATCGCTCAGGTTGCGGACCGCCACGAACATTTCTCTTCCGCCGGTTTCGGTCGAGTGGCCGATCAGAAAGTTTCCATTCGCGGAGACGAAGATGTCACGGGCACCGTTGAAAAGCGTCGTGCCGACGGCGAGGTCCGCCGTTCCCGTGCCATCGGCGGCAATCGCGTATGTTGCACCGGTGTTCGCCTGTTCTACATTTACTTCACCGGCATTGATGGCGTGGCCGCGAGCCGTCAGCGCGGTGAAGGCTCCGGCGCCGTCCGCTTCCAGGCTTAGCAGCGCCGTCGTCAGGGCGGCGTCGGTCCCTCCCGGGAATGCAAAAGTGCCTCCGGTATAGGAGCCGGACAACACACTGTTGTCGGCGGCGGTCGGCGCCTTGATCGCCATGAATAGATCGTACGAGCCGCTCACGGTTTCGGTCGTCGTACCGATGATCGCCTCCATATCGGCACCGAGACGGGCGTTGATCTCGAGCGTTCCGTCGATCGGGTTCGTCAGTGTTGCGAAACCGTTTGACTCGACCTGGTAGGCGCCGTTCCCCGCGCTCGCGGTCGGATCGGCGGCGCCTTCGCCCAACCGGCCGGTAAAGGCAAAGCTGCCGGCACCGTCGAACGTCACCGTGCCACCCAGATTGCGAACGTTCGTCGAAATGCCCCCATTTTCATTGATGAGGATCTGAACGAAATGATAGTCGCCGCTGAGCGACCCATTGTCCAAAACTTGAGCGCTCAAAACAACCGGGAGTAGGCTACAAACGAATACTCGCAACAAGTGTTTCATTCTTTGACCTTCCAGAATCAACGGGCGAACTTCGATCATGCGCCCGGCTTGGCGGCTTGCGGGGCGGGTGCGGCGCGACAAACCATACCAACGTCGTCCCCCCATCGTACAGCAATTCTAACCCCTTCGCCGTGAGGAAGTTTCGCCGGTATGACGCAATTCCGTGTGTAAGTCCACTCGTCGCCGACATAGGTTTCCGTGCATCCCGGCGAGTCGAGTTACCCTGCGGGCGGCAGGCGCGGACCGGGCCTCGATATGGAGGGGTGCGCAACTTTTGCAGGCAGCGAGGGTTTGACCGATACAGCACCAGGAGAATCTGGTATCGCCAACAGTTTGATGCCCCTCGAGCCGAAGCGCAGAGAGATTGGCTGAGGGTTCCGAGTCGATAAGGATATCGAATCGCAGTGAGGTCGTATGAATAACATCCCGAAGACTTGTCTTGCGAGCGCTATGCTCGCGTTCCTGCTGCTGGCGGCGTCCGTTCAGGTGCTCTGGAACCCGCTGCATGCGCAGCAAGTATTCAGTGCGGAGACGTACGGCGGCGATATAGGTGTTCAACACTCTGAATGTAGCTTCTTCACCGATGCGCGCGAGAAGCTACTTGACAGTAGTCTCGAAGGGGACCGCATCGCCGCGGCGCGCCGCTCTGTGCTTACCAGCTCCGGACTCAGCGGCCATGTTGTGAGCGCGTCGCCCAAGATGTCGGCGAACTTCCTTCCGCAACGTAGCCGCGCCGCGTCAAGCCGCAATCTGGAGGCACGGGGAATCATCGACGAGAACATCTTCGGCACCCTGCAGGCCGCGGCTGTCACTCCCGCTCCCGCTTCGACGGACGCTGAGTTCTTGCGGCGTGTCTCGCTGGACCTGACGGGCCGCATACCCACCGGCTCCGAGGTCGTAGCGTTCCTCGCCGACATGTCGCCCGACAAGCGCGGTAGCGCGATCGAACGTTTACTCAACACGCCGCAATGGGCCGACCGCTGGACGATGTTTTTTGGCGACCTGTTCCGCAACACTACCGCAACGGCACAGGTAAATCGCTACCCCGACGGACGCGATGCATTTCACATTTATCTGCGGGACTCGCTGCTCGAGAACAAGCCCTACGATCAGATGGCCCGCGAGATTCTGGTCGCGTCAGGCTCGAATGACGGCCGATATTATCCGGCCGACTTCGACAGCTATGAGGGGTTCCTCGCCTACGTCGCGAACTACGAGAGCAATCCCGTCACCGCGACACCGGCGAGTTACCTCGTCGGCGCGCTCACCCGCGGCGGCCCGGTTCACGACACCTTCGACGCGGCGGCGTTCAACCTGGCCCGCGATTTCCTCGGCGTCAGCCAGATGGACTGCATCCTGTGCCATGACGGCGATGGACACCTCGACACCCTGAGCGTTTGGGGCGGACAGGCGAAACGCTCCGAGGCCTGGGGTCTCGCCGCCTTCTTCGCCGACACGCTACTGGTGCGCCCTCGCCGCCCGCCGCCGCCGCCCGATGGTGGCATCGGGATGCAGCCTCGCTGGTGGAACGTCGTGAACAGGGCCGACCTGCCGGTTGATACGCCCGAACTGCGCCGATTCCCTGCCGATTATGTTGTCGATACGACCACCGGTAACCGTCCCGAGCGGCAGCCGGAGGACAACAATGGTGAACCCGTCGCCGCGCCTGTTTATCCCTTTGGCGGCGGCGGCCCGAAAGCAGGCGAATCACGGCGCGAAGCATTGGGGCGGTTGCTGACCGCGGACATCCAGTTCTCGCGAGCCATCGTCAACTACGTCTGGCGCGAATTCTTTTCCCGCGGCATCGTCGAGCCCGCGGACCAGTTTGATCTCGGGCGGCTCGACCCGGCTAATCCTCCTCCCGATCCCTGGCAGATTCAGCCTTCTCATCCCTATCTGCTGCAAGGCTTGGCGGAGGGCTTCGTCAACAACGGTTTCGACTTGAAGTGGCTCATGAGTGAGATCGCGAACTCGCGAGCCTACCAGCTTTCGTCGCGCTACGACGGCGAGTGGAGTGCGGCTTATGAGCCCCTCTTCGCGCGTTATCAAGCGAAGCGCCTCGGCGCCGAGCAGATCCACGACGCACTGATCATTTCAAGCGGCGTCTTCGAGCCTTATGTTCTTTCGCGATCCATCGGCCCCGTCGTCTTCGCCATGCAGTTCCCTGACGTACAGGATCTGCCCCGAGCGCCTCGGCGGCCTACCAACGACGGCGCCCTGGCCGCCGCCGCTGTCACCTGGCTCGACGCCTTTCTGCGGGGCGACCGCGAGGAAACTCCGCGCAGCGCCGAAGCCACTATCATCCAGGCGCTACACCTGATGAACAGTCCTCTTGTGCTGGAGCGCGTCAAGGCGAGCCGCTCAGCAGGCGCTCTCGCTGCGCTGCTGTTAGAGCCGGATCCGGTCGTCGTCAGCGGGCTCCACCTGCTCGTTCTGAGCCGCTATCCGGCGCCCGAGGAACTGACCGCCGGATTGCAACTCCTCCAAACTGGCAATCGTTCCGACGCGGCCGAAGACCTGATGTGGAGTCTCTACAACAAAGTGGATTTCATCTTTAACTATTGATCTCGCGAGGCCGTCATGAACGAACGTGAACGCTTTAATCAACTCATCCGCAAGCATCCCCACCCGCACATCCCGTCCTTTCAGCGGCCTCTCGCATCCCGGCGACAGTTCTTTCGGGTCATGGGCGCGGGGGTCTCAGGCTCCTTCCTCGCCGGCCCATGGGCGCTGACGCCGGCCCATGCGATGGCCGCTGTCGAAACAAAGAACACCGCCAAGCAGGTGATCTTCATTTTTCTCTCCGGGGCCGCCAGCCACGTCGATACGTTCGACCTTAAGTTCGTCGACGGTGTGACGCCCGCGGACTTCGCTCCCGAGACAATTAGTGGCATCCAGTTTCCCACCGGTCTTCTCGGCAACACGGCGCAGATCCTCGACAAGATCGCCATCATTCGATCCGGGCGCTCCTGGGCGCTGGCCCATAACTTGGCGCAGACTTGGTTCCAGATCGCTCGCAACCCCACTTCCGCCCTGGGACGGCACGCACCGCACATCGGCAGCGTCATCGCCAGAGAGAAAGATCCTGACCGGCGGCCCGATCAAGTCTTCCCGGCTTTCGTTTCTCTGAATGCCGTTAACTCGCCCGGGGCGGGCTACTATCCGGCCGAGTTCAGCCCCTTCAAGACGAACCCCAGTCCCGACGGCCTTGCGAATACCGAGCATGCCGACGGCCAGTTCCGGTTCGAGGAACGCTGGAACGTGCTGCAGGCCATGGACGCGCCACTTCGGGGCGCCGATTCTCCGCTCGGCGCCGCCGCCGCCGGCATGAGCGAGTTCTATGCCAACGCGCGCAGCTTGATGTATAACCCCGCGGTTGCCAACGCTTTCAGCTTCACCGAACAGGAAAGCGCGGCCTATGGCGGCAGTGCTTTCGGGAATGCTTGTCTGCTCGCCAAGAAAATCGTCGCCGCCGATGGCGGTACGCGCTTCATCCAGATCACGCACAACAGTTGGGATCACCACGCCGGTATTTACGACCGCAATGAGGTCAACGGGCGCGATGTCGGCGACAACCTCTATGCCCGCTGTGGTGAATTCGATCCCGGCTTCGCGAAGCTAATCGCTGACCTGGACGCCGAGGGGATTCTCGATGACACGCTCGTTGTGGTCGCCGGCGAATTCGGGCGGACCCCCGGGCCTCTCTCGGCCGAGCGCGATGGCCGTGACCACTACCTGCAAATGTTCTACGTGCTCGCCGGAGGCGGCGTGCAGGGCGGCCAGGTGATTGGCGCCACCAACTCGACGGGCGCCTTCACGACGGACCCCGGCTGGTCGCGCTTCCGCGATGTGCGGCCCGAAGACATTGACGCGACGATCTATTCGGCCATGGGCATCAATTGGACGACGCGCCGCGACGATGATCCGCTGGGCCGGGGATTCTACTACGTCCCAGAAGCCGACAAGGACATCTACGGTCCGGTGCACGAACTCTGGGCCTAACCGTCCGTGGGGAAGTCCGTCTGCATTCAGCGTTGGGTATCCGATACCCGTGAGACCAAGCCCCAGCGGGGCGATACAACCAGCTCGCTTCTTGACGGGCAGGTGAGCTACTGCGCATCGCCCTTGCCGGCACACGGCGCCCCGATCTTCCAAAGCGAAGAGTATTGGAGTAGAGCGACCGGTTTTCGTGACCGACGCTCAGTGGGAACAAAGCAGTCTCCGCTCCAATGAAATCAACATTGGGATATCGCCGTCTGGCGGCCGCCTTTACAAATCGCTTTTGGCTGACAAACAGTAGGTCATCCGAATACATAAATTTCCTGAGACGGCCCGACACGAGCGAATCACCGAGAACCAGGCTGTTTCCTGCTAGGCGAGCGAGTGCTTGCCTCAAAGTTTCTGTTCCGTAAGTCGCCGCGCGGAGTCTCATCAAGAAGAGGGGGACTCAGCTCCGGGTTCATGCGGGCCGATAGAATGATGTTGATGTGCAAGCAGGCCGGCGACCAGGCCTTAATCGACGCAATCCGCACGGCTGGGAGCGCGGTCGAGCGAACACGACTCATCAACGAGCTTTTCGAGAGGCACTACCCGCGAGTAGCGCTTTGGTGCCTTCGCTTCACCGGAGACCGCGAATCCGGGCGGGATCTCGCTCAGGACGTTTTCCTGCGAGCATTGCGCGGTTTGGATTCGTACAGGGGTGCCTCCAAGTTTTCGACCTGGCTTTATGTGATTGCGCGCAACCAGTGCATTCGGTCGGCCCAGAGTAGAGCGTCGAAGCCGGAGCAATTGCAGGATCCTTCCGTTCTGGATGGGCGGAAAGCAAATCTCGAGCTGGAGGACGAGCGCTTGGAGCGGGAGGCGTCCGCCGGATTTGTCCGCAGGCTGATGGCCGAGACGCTCGACGAGACCGAGCGCAAAGTTATGACCCTGCACTACGCCGAAGATGTGCCCTTGGCCGCGATTTCTCGGCTCTTGGCGCTACAGAACGCGAGTGGGGCGAAAGCGTATGTCGTAAGCGCCAAGCGCAAACTCAATCGGGCCTTGAGCAGGCATCGGGCGAGAGATGAGCGGGAGAGGGTGATAAGGCAAGAGGGGGCATAAATGGGTGAAACGAAACAGGACGACCGATTGATTCTGAGGGAGGCGAGTGGCCCAACACCGGACTGCCTGTCGGACGACGAGTTGATGGCTGCCTTCGAATCCGAGAACGGTGCCGGAGACAGGATCACCCAGCACATGGCGGAATGCGCGCATTGTCAGGCTGAGGTTGCTCTGATGAGAGACTTCCATGAGGCGGAGGCAGGCGCGGACGAGCAAGGGCACGTGGCCTGGATCGCGGAGCAATTGAAGGCGTCCTTTGTCGAATCGGAAACCGTGGAGAGAAACGCGCCCGCCCACCCGCGCAGGGAAGTCAAATCAAGAGGGAGCTTCTTGCGTGACTTTTTCGGGACCAACCCATTCGCGACGACGGCTTGGGCCGGCGCCAGCGCGGCCCTCTTGGTGGCCGGCGGTTTGTGGATCCAAGACGCTACGCGCTCGACACTCGCGCCCGGGGTCATAGACGGCCCCCAGGTCTTTCGTACGACGAGCATCGAGGGGCTCTCACCTCGCGGCGATTTAACCGCGCCGCCTGAATCGTTCGAATGGAATGCAGTGGACGGCGCGACCGCATACAAGATCGAGGCCATGGAAGTGGACCGCTCGATTGTTTGGGCACTGCAGACGGAGTCGGCCGCGGTCGCCGCCCCGGCTCAGCTCAGGGCCATTGCCGTTCCTGGCAAGACGCTGCTCTGGCGTGTGAGCGCCGTGAACAGCGCGGGCCAAACGGTCGCTATTTCCGAGGTCGAGCGATTCCGGGTTGCCGTGCAGTCTTCCGGCGGAGAACCGGCCGCCAAGAAGGTGAGATGACGCCTGATCCGTTACAGCTCAATCGAAAGAGGCGCGGAGTCACATTCTTAGCAGTGCTCTTCGTTTGCCTGTTCGGAGCGGTGCGCACTCTGACGGCGCAGGTTGCTGATGTGCGGGTAGTCAGCGAATCCGCACCCCCCGGCGGTTTGGCCGTCGTTCAGATCGAACTAACCGACCCCGAACCGATTTTCTCCGGCCGGTTTACCTTTAAGTTCCCGTCAAATGGTCCCCTGCGGGAGATCCGCGGGATCGGCCTGTTTAGCGATCTGTTCGACGTCATCGCAGCGGTAAGACTACGGCTGAGCCGAGTGGACGTCAGCTTCGCCTCCTTTAGCTCCAGCATGGGGGTGTCGGAGCAACTGCCGATCTTCGTCGTCGCCGCGGATGTTGATGCCGGCGCCTTCACCGGAGACAGTGTAGCGCTCGATCTGGATCTGAACCAACTTAAATTGAACGGTCCGAACGGCCAACCCTATGCGGTGAAGCTGAAGCCGGGAACTTTCACTGTGGGTGGGCTTTCACTGAACAGCGTTACGCCTTCGCGAGGAATCGTGCCGGCAGGGACCACGCTGGTGTTCCGGGGAGTGGGTTTCGATTTGGATGCCGATCTTAGCATCGCGGGCGTCAGCCTCAACAATACTCAGATAGTGAACTCCACGGAGATTCGAGCCGTGGCGGGACAGACATTCCGTATCGAGGGCCGGCGTATTCGGATTCGCAACAAGGACGCTGATGAGGAGGAGTTCTTCTTCGTCTTTACCCCGGCCGATCTGATCAGCACAACCACGCACCCGCTGCTGAGCGAGATCATACCTATTTTCGGCGATACGACGCTGACTACCGGGGTTCTGCGCAATGTGCATAGCGGCGCCGGGTCCGTCACCGGAGTCGCCTTCCAAAACAGCGGGACCCAGGACGCTCAGGTGACCGTCGAGGTCTTCGATGAAAACGAATTCTTCCTCGGGCAAAAAACGCTGCACCTCGCTGCCGGGGAGCGCTCGCTTCACGAGGTCTCTGAACTCCTTCCGAACAAAGGTCTTCTCGCCGGCGGGATCGTCGGAGCCACATCAACACAACCGATCGGCATGCTCGGGATGATCGGGCTAGCCACCGACGAGACACTCACCCCGC
>JAQBUE010000254.1 GCA_027624045.1 Acidobacteriota bacterium | reverse complement strand
CGTCCCATTGCCATAGAACAAGTTTATCGACTCTTGTTTCAATGTGGGACTTCCACCACAGGCTGTTATCCCCAGTATGGCCTTGTCCGGCAGGTCAATACGGCCGGCGAAGTGGAGAACCGCTACCAGTCGTTCCAGTTAAGGTTGCAACGGCCTTTCGCCAACGGCTTCAACTTCATCCTGGCTTACAACTACAACCAGGAGAGGACGGAGGAGTTCTTCAACAAGGAGGAAACCTACCTGAACCAGTTCCGTTGGGAAGACTCACAGCGCGCCCGCCACCGCATGACGCTGGCAGGCACGTACGAGTTCCCGTTTGGGCGGGGCCGGCGCTACGGGAGCAACGTAAACGCCGTTTCCGACGCAATCCTGGGCGGTTGGACCACGAGCTGGATCTACAACTACCGGGCGGGCGACCGTCTGCGGTTCGACATCATGGAAGTGGTCGGCGACCCGGCTCTCGAAAGTCCCGACAAGTGGGGTTTTATGTGGAACCCCGATGCCTTCAAGTTTATTCCCAACAACGGATTCGTCGTGCGGACGAACCCGAAGTCGTTTCCGGGCGTGCAGCGGCCGGGTTTGAAGAACCTCGATCTCAACGTCGCGAAGTTCTTCAATATCACGGAAAGCGTGCGTGTAGAGCTGAAACTCGAAGCGTACAACCTGACGAACACGTTCCTGGCGGCGCCGCCGACAACGAATGTAACCAGTTCGAACTTCGGCCGTGTTACGGGTCAGCAGTCCGGTACGCTTGGCCGGGAGATGCAGTACAACATCCGTCTCCACTTCTAACCTTTCAACTCGCTAGGGCGGGCCATGTGCCCGCCCCTGCGACGGAACTCCAGAAAGAAGGCCGGGAGCCGCGTCGCGGTTTCCCGGCCTTTTCGCCTTCGCATTACGCGCGCCACGAGTCTTCGAGAGGAAGCGTGCTGCTATGCTTGGGGATTAAAGCGCACCGGCACTCCTGACACTCATGTTCCTCAAAATCCTCAGCCATCCCATCTTCATGGGCCTCAACTTTCATATGCCAATGGTCGTGGATCTCAGCCATCCTCTGATCATGCTGGAGGGGGAAAACGGCTCGGGGAAATCGACTCTGTTGCAATCGATCTACCGTGCTTTGCGAGGCGAAGAAATTGAGAACTACGCCTACCGCCTCACCAAGCCGGACGATCTAACATTCCCGAAAGTCTTGCTTTTCGACGCCGAGCTCCACAATCCACGCATGCAGCCCGAGATGTTCGAGGATGACCCGGCGATGCGAGAGTTCGTGCAGTCGGCGAGCCACGGCCAGGTTATGTTGTCGATGTTCAAGGACTTGTTCCCGACGCTTCCCGAGGGTACTGTCCTACTGCTTGATGAGCCCGAAATGGCGCTTTCAGCGTCCAACCAGCGGCGCATTCTCAAGATGCTGCAGGAACTCACCGACCAGAAGAAGTTCCGAATTGTGGCGGCGACCCATTCGCCGTATTTGATCGGCGCGCCGGAAACCTACGTCATCAACCTTGACAAGCACATCAACCGCAACCTGATCCCCGCCGATCAAGGGATACAGGGCGCGAGCACGATTCAATAGCTTGCTCGGGCGGTTGTCCCTGAAAGGCCGCCAAGAACGAAACAGCCGCAATCGGCATCCACGTATTGGTGCGTCTTCGCGTCGGCTGTAGTAGGAGATGCCCGTGCCCCATCGAATCGTTCTTTTTACTCTTGTCGGAATCATGGCTGCGGCGCCGTCGGCCGCCCAAGACACCGAGCTTCCCGTCCGCAGGGTCGTTCTCTACAAACACGGAGTGGGCTTCTTCGAGCGCTCAGCGGAGGTGAACAGCGGCTCGGCCATTCGCCTACAGTTCAAGGCCGAGGAGATGGACGACGTCCTCAAGTCGCTAACCATCGACTCCCGCGCGGGTGCCGTGGCGGGCGTTCGCTACGACTCAAACGAGCCGCTGGAAAAGAAACTCGAAAACTTCCCGTTCCGCTTGGGAGACGCACAGCCGTTGACGCGGATACTCGACCAGTTCAAGGGCTCGCGCGTGCGCCTGCGCCTGGCTGCTGACCACGTGGAGGGAACGATCATCAGCGCCCGTACGATTCCGGTGACGGCCGATCAGCCTGAGCGCCACGCTTTGCTGATCCTGAGTGATGACGGCGAAATGCGGACCCTCGATCCGGCGGCGGCGTTGGGGCTGAGTTTCGTTGACCCACGCCTTCAGGAACAATTCCGGGATTACTTGATGCTGGTAGCGGGCGCACGCAATCGCGATAAGCGTAACGTCACAATCGAGACGGCTGAGAACCGCGGAGGCTTGGTTCGGGCGCGCTACGTCGTGCCGACCCCGATCTGGAAGAGTAGCTATCGTCTGATATTCGACGCGGAAGAGAGGCCGTTGCTCGAAGGCTGGGCCATTGTCGACAACACTACGGGCGAGGACTGGGAGAACATCAGCCTTTCGCTCGTCTCCGGAAGGCCTGTGTCGTTTATCAGCCGGCTCTACGAGCCGCGCTACGTGAATCGGCCGGTATTTGAGCTCGCTCAGGACCGGGCGCAGCGGCCGATCGTTCATGGCGCCGGTATTGAGACCGCGGTAGCCGAAGAGGGCCGCCGCGAATTGGCACAGGCGAAGGAGATGCAGAACTTTCGTCAGGGCCGCTTGGCGGCCGCGCCAGCGCCCGCGATGGAGATGGCCGCTGTCGGGGGCTTCGCGGGTGGGGTCATGGCGGATAACGACAAGAACGTTTCCTCGACCGTCGCCCAGACCGCTTCCGCTGGCGAGTTAGGCGATCTGTTCGAGTACCGCATCGATCGCGCGATCACGGTAGGGCAGGGCGAATCAGCTATGCTGCCTTTCCTGCAGCAGCGGGTCGCCGGACGCAAGCTTCTCATCTACAACGAGGCGCACGGCTCACAGCACCCGCTCAACGCCGTCGAGATCACCAACGATTCAGGCAAGACACTCGATGGCGGCGCCGTCACGGTGCTCGATGCCGGGGCGTATGCCGGCGAGGCGCTGTTTGAAACCATCAAGGACGACGATAAGCGGCTCATTAGCTACGCGGTTGACCTTGGCATGCGCATCACGACGGCGTACGACTCAAGCAGCAAGCTATTGAGCGATTTCACGCTGCGGCGCGGCGTCATGTCGCTGCGTTACGCGCGCAAAGACGTCCGCACATTCACAATCCACAACGTCGATCAGAAACCGAAAACCGTGGTCATCGAGATGCCCGTGAGGGCAGGCTACAAGCCGATCGGCAAGGAACCCACCGAAAAAACGGCCGACGCCTACCGCTATGAGATCGCTGTCCCGGCGGGCGAGACCGTCAAGTTCCCTGTCACCGAAGAAAACGAGTACGTGCAATCCCTCAGCATCACGAATCAGACTTACGATCAACTGATCACGTACGTCCGCAACAAGGAGTTAAACGCCGAGGGACGCGCCAAGCTCGAACAGATCGCCGACGTAAAGCGCAAAATCGCCGACACGGATCGCGAGATCCAGCTACTTGAGCAGCAGATCAAAGAAGTGTTCGAGGATCAAAACCGCCTGCGGCAGAACATTTCAAGCCTTCGTTCCGTGAGCGGCCAGGACGCGCAAGTGCAGAAGTACGCTCTGACGCTCGCCGAACAGGAAGTCGATCTGACGTCGAAGCGCGACCGTCAGGCACAGTTACGCCGCCAGGGGGCCGACCTTCAGAGCAAGCTGAATACGCTGATCGAAACCCTGGTGATTTAGAGCAAACCGTTCAGCAGCGCCAGGATGTTCTGGAGCGCAATCATCGCCCGCAGTTGCCGGCCGAGGTCGCTGAGCACTGTATCGGGCCGAGAGCCGTGCAGCACGTTGACGGACCCGGCACCGGAGACACCGCCTACCGTGTCCCCGGTAATCCCGATCACGAGGTCATCGAAACCGTCCAAGTCCAAATCAGCCGCGGTGACGCTATATCCATAGATGTCGCCGTCGCCGGCGTCACCCTCAAGCCCGTCGTTCTGCTGGGTAAAAAGCTGGTTTCCGTCCGGGCCAAGTCCTCCGGGGCGGCCGTAGATGACATTCACAGCGCCGGTCTCGGTGATCGGCGCCTTGCCCTCGATCGTCTCGAACAGCACACCTATCGCGACATCGTCGAAGCCGTCGTTGTCAAAATCTCCTGCCGTAAGACTCCAGCCGAACCCGTCGTCCGTCTCGGAGGCACCGACGATGCTCGTCGAGTCCTGCGACCAAATCTGGTTGCCTGCACTGAGAAGGCCGCCAGCGGCGCCATAGATCACATTCACAGCACCGGCGCCGCTCGCCGCATTCACGGTTTCACCGGACGCGCCGATGGCGAGATCGTCAAAGCCATCGCCATTGAAATCGGCGGCAACGAGGCTTCTGCCGAGGAGGTCGCCCTCCTCGGCGGTATCTTCGATACCGCCATTCCCCTGGGTCCAGATCTGATCGTTTTCGCTTGTGAGGCCTGCCATGCCGCCGTAAATGATATTCACGGCACCCGCGTGAGGCGTCATTCCTACCGCTTCATCAGGAACGCCGATAGCCAGGTCAGAGAAACCGTCGTTATTGAAATCGCCGACAGCGAGGGCTGCGCCGAAATCATCCGCCTGTTCCCCGACGCCCTGGATTCCCGGCGATTCCTGATGCCAGAGCTGGTTGCCTTCGAGCCCGAGACCGGCCGCCGAACCGTAGATCACGGCTACGGCCCCCGCGTTGTTCTCCGTGAGGTCTTCCAACGGACACCCCATGGCAAGATCGGCATAGCCGTCATGGTTAAAATCGCCCGCACCAAGCGCCCTGCCGCAATGATCGCCGGCTTCGGCCGTGTCCACAATCCCCGCCGTATCTTGCGTGAACAGTTGGTTGCCGTCCGCGGCGAGTCCGCCGGGACCTCCGTAAATGATGTTCACAGCACCGGCATTGTTCTCACTGCCGACACTTTCCCCAGGCGATCCAACGGCGAGATCGTCGTAGCCGTCGCCATTGAAGTCGCCGCTTGCCAAGCTGGAGCCGAACAGATCGAAGGCCTCCGGGGCGCCCTGAATATCGGGTGCATCTTGGCTCCAGACCTGGCTGCCGGGCGCCCGAAGTCCGGTTGCTCCGCCGTAGATTACGTGAACCGAACCCGCGCTCGTGAGGTCGCCGATCGACTCGCCGAACGCCCCGATGGCCAGATCAGGGTAGCCGTCGTTGTTGAAGTCCCCCGAAACAGACGAGTATCCCAGTAGATCATCGTCCTCGTTCGTGCCCTGGATGTCGGGGCTGTCCTGGTGCCAAAAATTGGCGCGGTCCGGCTTGCTGATGAGCTGCGCTGGGGCGCCGGGGATCAGCAGGATCGTCCCGGCGAGCACGGCGAGCACGCCAACCAGCCGAATCAAAGGGTTTCCGTTCTGTTTCATGTGCGAATTATGCATTGTTATCCACCCTTCTCAGCGTCGCCGGCGGCCTTAAGGAAGCGGTCCATATACGGGCGCGGTCACGAAAGCCCCCTGCCCCATATCCGCTGCCGTGAAGCCGACGGCCGACAGGCCGATGCTCTCGCCTTCCGCCGCCAGTACGGCATTCGTGTCGGCGGAGCACGGCAGCAGATTCGCGAGCAGAAACGCCTTGTGCTGACCAGCCTCGAAGTCTTCCGTCGTACTGCAAAGTTCCGTGCCGCTCGCGGACAGCACACGGAAGCTGACGGTTTGTTGAACAAGCGACACGACGGCGATCGAGCCGACGAACCCGCCCGAGTTAATGAAGGGCATGAAGAACTTTTGGTGCAGCCGCGTTTCGACCGGAATCGAAGCTTGGAAGAGTCTCTCGCCGGGAACTTGATTGCTGAACTGCGCGACCACGGCCACGGCGCCTTCGGGCACGCTATTGACGACCGCGTAACCGATCTGGACCGCTGCCTCGTTCGGGGCAGTGCGCGCGAACCGCACGCCGCCGGGCGCAATGGCGTCTCCGATCATATTCGCGTTGATCGTCACGCCGTCCTGCACGATCGGCAGCGTCATCGGGTCGCCGGCACCGTCAAAGAACGAGACTGTAAAGCTCGCCGGCCCTCCCGAGATATTCACGGCTTGGAAGAGCGTGAAGAAGATCTGGCCGCCTCCCAACTCACCGTTGGCGATCTGAGAGTTGTCCAATGCAAGATGATCCTGAAAGGAGGGAGTGTTTCCAATACAAGATGATCCTGAAGA
>JAQBUE010000033.1 GCA_027624045.1 Acidobacteriota bacterium | reverse complement strand
TCCCATTGCCATAGAACAAGTTTATCGACTCTTGTTTCAATGTGGGACTTCCACCACAGGCTGCTAGTGCCGGGACGCTAAACCCCGTCCAGTAAATAATAGTCCCTGGGCTCAGAGAGGGTTAAAGGTTTATCGCGTCCGGCCGATGAAGCTCTTGTGGCTGAATTGTTAAACCGGCGAGCGCGATCCCGAGCCAGCACTCCGCCGCTTCAAAGAATCGAAGTCAAAGTCGCCGAGGCGGCCGGAGGCTACCGCAGGCTAGCCGCGGTTCTGGTGGACTTCAGTAACACCGGCTTGGGCCTCGATATGTTCGTCCCACTCAAGATCGGCTCACCGGTGGACGTTCATGGTGATCTGCGGTCTCCTGGGTTGGCACTGCGCGTTGAGGGCAACGCACGGGTAGCACATTCCCGCCGCCTCCCCGGTGGAAACTACAGAATCGGCCTAGCCCTGAATCAGATCGCCTACAGCAAGTCAGCCTAAGAGGAACCGCCCACGGGCGGCTTCGAATGGGCGCGGGAAGCCGATCGGTCGCCGACGGATCACGGTCACGTCGACTCTTCCCGGCGATCACCTAAAATGAGTCTTCCCCTCTCGCCCACTCAATGCTCGATCGCATTACCGTTCGCGGGGCACGTCAGCACAATCTCAAGGACGTCAACGTTGAGATTCCGCGCGACAGCCTAACTGTCATCACCGGGCTCAGCGGCTCAGGAAAATCGTCGCTCGCCTTCGATACCATCTACGCCGAAGGCCAGCGCCGTTACGTCGAGACCCTCTCACCCTACGCCCGGCAGTTCCTCGATCAGATGGAACGCCCCGATGTCGATTCCATCGAAGGTCTCAGCCCAGCGCTCTCGATCGAACAGAAAACGACCAGCCGCAGCCCACGCTCCACGGTTGGCACCATCACGGAAGTTTACGACTACCTGCGCCTGCTCTACTCCTCGATTGGGAACCCAAACTGTCCCAACTGTGGAACTCCCATCCAGCGGCAGTCCGTCGAGCAGATTGCAGACCGCATCCTGACCGAGCAACTCGGGTGCAAGGTCATGATCCTGGCCCCGATCGTTCGCGGACGCAAGGGTGAATACAAGAAGGAATTCGATCGCCTGGCGCGGCTGGGCTACGTCAAGGCACGCGTTGACGGCGAACTGCTTTCTCTCGAAGAGGACATTCATCTCGATCGCCGCCGCAATCACACGATCGAGGTGGTTGTCGATCGCCTCACGGTGCGGCAAGGTCAGCGAAAGCGCGTTGAAAATTCCATCCAATCGGCCTCCAAACTCGCCGCCGGACTCGTTGTGGTTGCCGAGATCGACGGCGCCGACAAGCTCTACTCCGAAAAGCTCGCCTGCACCCAGTGCGGGGCCAGTGTGCCCGCTTTCGAACCCCGTTCCTTTTCGTTCAACAGCCCCTACGGCGCCTGTGAGACCTGTAACGGGCTCGGCAGCCGCTGGGATTTCGATCCCGATAAGGTGATCGCCGATCCCGCCAAGCCTTTACTCGATGGCGGCATCGTGCCCGGACTGCTAGCACCACGTGTCGAGCGATACCTCGCGGCCGGCGCGAAGAAGCTGCGGATTCCGCTCACAAAGGCGTTCGCGGTTCTTACCGTTGAACACCAGAAGCTGCTCCTGTTCGGAGAAGAAGACGCCGGCTCCAAGGGCTCGCGTAGCGGCTTTATCGGCCTGCTCAGGCTGCTCGACGACTGGCATTCCAGCTACGCCACTGAGACTTTTCGTTCCTGGCTGACGCGATTTATGTCACCCGCGCCCTGCACCGACTGCAACGGTCATCGGCTGCGGCGCGAAAGCCTCGCGGTGAAGGTAGCCGGCTTGTCGATCGCCGATTTCGCCGCATTGCCTGTCAGGAAAGCGTTGGAGTTTGCGAGCCATCTCGGACTCAGCGGCCGCGAGAAACAACTCGCGGGCCGCATCGTCGAGGAAGTCGAGCGCCGTCTGCGTTTCTTACTTGCCGTCGGGCTCGATTACCTGAGCCTCGATCGTTCCGCCGCGACACTCTCCGGCGGCGAAGCGCAACGCGTGCGCCTCGCGACACAGATCGGGTCTGAATTGCGCGGCGTGCTGTATGTTCTCGATGAGCCTTCGATCGGGCTGCACGCCCGCGACAACGACCGGCTCCTGGCCACCCTCTGTCAACTGCGGGACCTCGGCAACACCATCCTCGTCGTCGAACACGACTTCGATACCATTCAGCGCGCGGACTACGTCGTTGACCTCGGCGTCGGCGCCGGCCGGCTCGGTGGAAACCTCATCGCGAACGGTACGCCCGCTGAAGTCGCCCAGACACTGGGCTCCCTCACCGGTCAGTATCTGAGCGGACGCAAGGTCGTTCCCATGCCCATCAAGCGGCGCGCGCCCGACAAGGAGGCGCTCACTGTTCGCGGCGCGTGCGCAAACAATCTCAAGGACATCGATGTCACGTTCCCGTTGGGCCGCTTCATCGCCGTCACAGGTGTTTCCGGCAGCGGTAAATCAACGCTGGTAAACGATATCCTCTATCCGGCCCTGGCGCGAAAGATCTACCACTCAATCGCCGTTCCAGGTGCTCACCGCGTCATCGACGGCATGGAGCAAGTTGACAAGGTCATCCGTATCGACCAATCCGCGATCGGCCGGACGCCTCGCTCCAACCCCGCCACCTATACCGGCGTCTTTACGCCGATACGCGCGCTCTTCGCCATGCTGCCGGAGTCCCGCGCCCGCGGCTATGCCCAGGGGCGGTTCAGCTTCAACGTCAAGGGAGGCCGCTGCGAGGCCTGTCAAGGCGACGGACAGATCCGCATCGAGATGAACTTTCTGCCCGATGTCTACGTGACGTGTGACTCCTGCCGTGGCCGACGCTATAACCACGAAACTCTGCAGGTCAGATACAAGGGCTGGTCGATCGCCGATCTGCTCGAAGCGACCGTCGAGGAAGCCGCGCCCGTCATGGAGAACCTGCCGCAGATCCAGCCCAAGCTGCAAACGTTGATCGAAGTGGGCCTTGGCTACATCCACCTGGGGCAGTCTTCAACCACGCTCTCGGGCGGGGAGGCCCAGCGCATCAAGCTCGCCCGCGAGCTGAGCAAGCGACAGACGGGCCGCACGCTCTACCTTCTAGATGAACCCACAACCGGGCTCCACTTCGATGACGTGAAGAAACTGCTCGAAGTGCTGCACAGGCTGGCTGATCACGGCAACACCGTCATCGTCATCGAACACAATCTCGATGTCGTCAAGGCAGCCGACTGGGTGATCGACCTTGGCCCCGAGGGCGGCGAGCAGGGCGGAGAAGTAGTTGTCAGTGGCACCCCCGAGGATCTGATGCGCGCAAAACAGAGCTACACCGGTCAGGCGCTCGAAAAGTTCCTCAACGTGAATGGAAACAAGCCCACCGCCTGAGCCGCCGCGGGATTGCTAGCCGGCGTCACCGATGCTTTCCTGACATTCGATGCAGTACCGCGCCCACGGCACGGCCTTGAGCCGTTTCATCGAGATTGTCTCGCCGCAAGACTGGCACTCGCCGAAGGCTCCGTTCTCGGCACGGTTGAGCGCATCTTTGATCTGAAACAGAAGGACGTGATCCAGGTGTTCGCGGCTGCTTTTCACCCACTCCTGGTGCGCCTGTTCGGCCCAGTCCGCGTCGTCTGACGGGCGTCCGGCTGAACCATCCCGCAGCGCCGAACCAGAGTCCATCCTACCGAGAACCTCGGCTGCCTTCTTCTCAAGCTCTTCGGAAAACTTTCGAAGGTGCACTCGATTGAGAACGACTATCTTATCTGCAACCATTGTTGTCTCCCTAGTGACGGAGGGCGCGGGAGAATCACCTTCCGCCCATTCGCCGAGTCGAAAGCGATTATCGGTCGGATTGGCCGTCCCGTCAATGAACCGGAAGTAATGAACTCGCTGTACCAATTTCGAGTGAGGTGTTCCGCTAGGATCGAGCAAGGGAACTACTCACGAACCCCCGGAAGGGCTCTTACTCGGGGTCAACTTCCCCATGCCACACCCGGTGATGCGCCGCCAAGTCCCTTATCGGTCAAACCGCGAGCTAGGGCAGGAACAAAATACCTTTGCCCAGAGCGATGATAATCGCGACGACACCGAACGCGAATACGAGCCCGTTGATATCGACTCGGAAGCGCCTATAGAAGCGGCCGAAACCCTTCGAAAGCTCAAGGTCAAACAGCTTCGCCACGAGCAGATCATGGCCGGGCTCGTCAACGACGACTTCCTCGCCGGTTTCTTCATCGAGCCGCATCTGGGTATCGAGCCGCTTATAGAAAGGCTCCAGCATCGACGGACTCTCCGGAGGCGTCAGCAAACTTACCACGGCCAAAGTCACGAAACCCACCGTCAGTGAGATTCCAAAGTTCATAGCCTCCCAGCGCAACAGCACACCGAACTCGGAGTAGGTCAGGTAGAAGAACAGCAAACTCGAGCAGACCAGGCTCGCGAAAGCGCCATAGCGGTTCGCCCGCTTCCACGAAATCGCCGCAAACATACTGATACCCATGAATGCGGAGATCGTCTCGGTAAACAGGAACGCCTCAAGCACAACGTCGAGCAGTAGCCCGAACACAACTCCCAGCGATGTGACCGTTACACCCGAGAGCCGTCCCACCATCAGGTAATGCCGGTCGGGCTTGTCTCGTGCGATATATCTGCGGTAGAAATTCTGAGTGAACAGCGCACCCCCATCGACCGTGAACGCCGAGCAAGTCGACATATTCGCCGCCAGCACGCAGGCAATCATCAACCCAACCGCCCCGGGGAAGAGCAATTCCGCGGTGGCGAAGCCGAACGCATCTTCGCGATCCGCCAGTGTGCCGCCGGTATTGGTGAGCATGACCGCGACAATCAATCCCACCAGCGCCCAGCCCACCGTGCAGACGCGTTTGACGAAGTTGCCGTACGCCATGCCGATGCGGCAACTTCGCTCGTCCTTGCCCGTGCCGATGGCCGCCAGCATGTGAGGTTGCGCCACAATGCCGATCAATCCGTTAATCGTGAGCATGATGATCGTGAAGGCTCCAACATCACCCGGCGTCACCATCGAGAGCATTGACGGATCGAGAGTCTCACGTATCCCAGTAAACCCGCCTACCCGCGCCAGCCCCAGCGGTATCAGCAGAAACGAGAGCGCGATAATGAAAAAACTCTGGACGAAATCCGTATAAGCGGCCGAGACCAACCCGCCCACCAGACTGTAGACCAGGAACGTCGCCGTCATTACGACCACGACGGTATTGGGAGTAACCGAGCCGGCTGTCGCGGCGCTCACGAGCTTACCCGCACCCTTGAGCATCGCTCCCATGTTGAACGTGAAGAACGCCAGCGCAAACACCGTGTAGACAGCGCCCATCAAATGGCCGTAGCGGTCTTCGTAGACTTCGCCAATCGTCGTGCGCCCAACACGCCGAAACACCGGGCCTAGAATCCAGTAGAACGGCGTAATGAACAGGTTCTTCCACTGGTACCAGATTGCCGAGTAGCCCGACTGATAGACAGCGCCCGCCAATGACACCGGCATCTCGGCATGTGTGCCGACGCCGAAGGCCTGACCGATGATCAGCCAAACGCTAAAGCTGCGACTGCCGAGAAAGTAGTCTTCCGTTTTCTTGACCCGGCGCGCAACGTACAGGCCGAGAGCGACAATTCCGGCGAAGTAAACGATGATGACGGCCCAGTCGAGTGGGTGCAGGCTGATTTCCATTTGTGTTGACCAGTTCCAGGAGTCTGCCTATTATACGGAAGCCTCTCTCGTCTGCCGAGCCGCGAACGCAATAAAGATCATCCCGCTCAGCAGAATCCCCGCCGCCACCGGTGTGAGGATTCCGAATCCCTTGCCCTCGGTCGTGATGTGGATCACGACAGTAGCGGGCACCGACAACACCATCGCCGTGAAAGCCGCCCGCGCCGTGGGACGTGCCGAATACAGCCCAGCCACCAGCGGCACAAACAATGTTACGACGAGCAGGCTGTAGAAAACCAGCAGCGCTTTCAGGATCGATCCGAACCATAGAGCCAGCACCGTGCCGGCCAGCCCGCCGACGACAGCCGTGATTCGCGTCACACGCAGCAAATTCGCGTCCGAGGCCTGCGGCCGAAGCGTCGTCTGATAGAAATCGCGAGCCACCGACGTGCTGAGCATGAACAGCACAGCGTCCGCCGAACTCACCTCGGCCGAGAAGATCGCCGCCAGCATCAGTCCGCCCAGCCAGGCCGGGAAGCCCTCGGCCAGCAATGTCGGCAGCGCGAGTTCGGGGTTTTCGATTCCCGGAAACCGCACGAAGGCGATCATCCCGAGCAGCACCGGAAACGCTGAGTACACAAGCAACACCAATCCTTGTAGACCGACACCGCGCCGGATCGTCCGCTCGTCTTTCGCTCCATAGAGCTTCTGCAGCAGCCCCGGTGAAACGAAGAACGAAGGGATCAGTATAATCGCGTAGCCAAAAATACCACCGATGCCGATGCCGAAAGGGCTCAGGTAGCTTTCCGCGTCTACCGCCGTGGCTTGCACGGCCGCCGCCTGAATCTCTTGCCACCCCGCAATATTCGAAAGCGCCCACGGCAGCGCCAAGCCAAAACCTACGGCCTTGACGCACACCTGTACCAGATTGACCCAGCTCGTCGATAGCAGTCCGCCCGCCGTGAAGTACAGCGTTACGATCACGCCACCGAACACCATTCCCCACCTAGCCGGCACGCCCGCGACAACATTCAGAATGAACCCCAGCGCGATCAGCTGCCCGGCCAGAATCGCGAGCGATCCCAACCAAAGCAGCACCGCCATCAGCAACCGAACCTGCCGGTTGTAGCGCAGCTCAAGATAGTCGCCGACGGTATAGAGGTTGTGCTTCGCGGAGATACGATAAATGCGAGGCCCGATCAAGAACGCCAGCGCCAACGAGTCAAACCCCGCCGACGCCACCCACCACCAAGCCGAGAGACCATCCGAGTAGCCGAAACCCGCCACACCCACCGTCGATCCGGCTCCGAGGTTGGCCGCCAGAAACGTCGAGAACAACAGCGGCGTCGAAAGCCGCCGCCCCGCGACATAGAAGTCGCTTGACCCACCGACCCGACGCGACGAAACGAAACCAATCGCGACGAGCAGAATGGAGTAGAGAACTAGGACAGCGAGAATCAAAGCAGCCCCTCAGCTCATGTCCCGCCGCGCAGGATAACCCTCGATGCTCTCCGCGTGCAGGATCGCCGAAACGATGGCTTGCGCCATCACATCCGCCGCGAGCGCGCCGATGGAGCCGAGCAGTTTCGAGTCGGCCGAGACGCCTCCCGTCCCGAGCGCGAACACAGTGTCCCCGTCAAACGGCATATGCGCCGGGCGGATCGCCATGGCCACACCGTCATGCGCCATCTGGGCAACCTTAGTTGCTTGCGATTGATTCCAGTCAACGTTCGCCGCCACGACGCCGATTGTCGTATTCTCCGCTGGCGACGCCGCCCTCATGACAGCCCCCTGGCGAATCTGCTGCATCGCGTCGGCAAACGAAGCGCCGTCCTCTGTACGCGCGCCCGCGAGAATCTTTCCCGTGTCAGGATCGACAACATCGCCGATGGCGTTCACCGCCGCCAGCGCCGCGACGACCAGCCCATTCGGCAACCGTATCGACGCCGATCCCAGCCCGCCTTTCATCGCGCGGCCGCCACCCAGCAGCTTGCCCACCGTGGCGCCCGCGCCCGCGCCGACATTGCCCTGCGCGACCGGCTTGCTCGAAGCCGCCATTGCCGCTCCATATCCCGCGTCCGCCCCCGGACGTATCTTGGAATCACCGAGCCCCAAGTCGTACAGGATCGCCGCCGGCACAATCGGCACAACACCCGCGCCGACGGGAAGTCCAATCTCGCGTTCTTCGAGATAACGCATCACGCCGTCCGCCGTCGCCAGCCCGTAAGCGCTGCCGCCGGAAAGTGAGATCGCATGCACCCGCTGCACCGACATCTCAGAGCGCAGCAGATCCGTCTCGCGCGTCCCCGGAGCGCCGCCCCGCACATCGACGCCCGCGACGGCACCCTTCTCAGTGAGTACAACCGTGCAACCCGTCCAGCGCTCCTTGAAAGTGAAATGCCCAACCTTCAACCCAGGCACATCGGTCAATGATCCCGTGGGTCGGCGAGCTGGCTGCGAGGCGGACGTAGCGCCTAGAGCATACAGTGCCAGTGGGGAAGCAAGAAAGCTGCGTCGCGAAGCCGACCGTCTCATGGCCCTATTGTCCGTGCTTTGGGTATCATCCCGCACCTAAGCTTCTGGCCGAGCAACCCGACTTGCGTCCAGACCACACCCGCGGCCCAAAGACCCGTAGCGAGGGTCGAGCCTTTGAGGCTACTATGTTGGGCTCGGCTTCACAAAGGGGACACACTGACGCGCGGACTCCAGTTACTTGATGGGCAAGTCGAAGCCGACGCTGATCGGCTGCGGGAGGAGTTTCAGACCGCTCGGCCGTTTCGGCACGTCGTCATGCGGCCGTTTCTCGAGGCCCAGGAGATCGAGGAACTCGCCCGCTCGTTTCCGCCATTCGAAGACCGTTACGCAACCAACGAGTTTGAAAAAGTGGGCCGCAAGGCCTATCGGCCCGACCTGCCGGGTCTCGGACCCGCCTATCGGCAGCTTGACGGCATGCTCAAATCGCGGGAATTCCTGGCGCTGATGACGCACATTACTGGCATCCCAAAGTTGCTCTATGACCCGCGGTACATCGGCGGCGGTACGCACGAGAACCTCGCCGGTAACGAGCTCGATCCACATGTCGATTTCAACTACCATCCAACGACCGGCTGGCACCGCCGCTTAAACCTGATTCTGTTCGTGCATCCTAAGTGGGACGCATCATGGGGTGGATGCCTTGACCTGCACCGCGATCCTTGGTCACGAGACGACGTGTTCACGTCGGTCGTCCCTCACTACAACCACTGCGTCCTGTTTGAAACGACCGAGCACTCCTGGCACGGGTTCCGGCGAATCGAGCCTCCGGCCGGACACGAACCGGTGTCCCGCAAATCGATCGCTGTCTACTACTACACCAAGCAGCGTCCGCCCGATGAGACAGCGCCATCGCATGCCACGGTATATGTCCAACGCAAGCTCCCGGAACACATTGTTCCTGGATACCAGGTGCAACCTTCCGACTTGCAGGCGATTGACAGTTTGTTTGAACGGCGCGATCAGCAGATCCGTTTCCTTTACGAGCGAGAGAAGGAGTATGCCGAGGTCTACGGCAAGATTATCGATTCACCTACGTTCCGGCTTTCGCAGGCGCTGGTTTGGCCCGCCAAGAAGCTGAGGAACCTGTTTCGTGGTGGATAGTCTGATGACGATACGCCTTCAGATGAGGTGGAAGTAGCCGTTTCGTTCAAAAACTTCGAGGTCCATATCGAACAAACTCGATAGGCTGTCCGACGATAACACTTCGTGTTTCGCGCCATCACGGAACACGTGTCCGTCTTTCATCAGCACGACGCGCGTGATCTCGGGAATGATATCGGGCAGATGATGCGTTACGAGAATGATGCTGACGCCGGATTGGGCGACCTTGCGGAGCGTCTCGCGGAGTTCGTCGACGGCGCGCATGTCGAGGCTGGCGCTAGGCTCATCGAGGATCAGCGCCTTCGGGCCGTGAACCAGCGCCCGGGCGATAACCACGCGCCGCGATTCGCCCGACGACATCTCGGACATGTCGTGATCAGCCAAGTGATCGATTTCGAGCTCGACCATGACCTGTGCGACCTTGCGCGTCATCGCCTCGGTGACTTCATTGTGCGGCCAGACCTCGGCGCTGCTGAAAAAGCCCGACATGACGGCTTCCGTCGCCGTGATCGGCCGCGTGCATGTCTCGACCCAGTCGGGCGACACGATACCCAACTGCGGTCGCAGATGAAAAATGTTCCAGCGATCCTTGCCCAGGATCTTCAGCGACCAATCGTCAACGGTCTGCAACGGGTGTAGCTCGCGCATGATCGTCTTGATGAGCGACGACTTACCCGAGCCGTTCGGGCCCACGATCGCTACCTGCTCGCCCAGCGAGATCGAGAGCGTGATCGAATTAAGAACGGTTCTGCGCCCGCGCATCACGCTCACGTTGCGGAAATCGATCAGCGAAGAATTTGAGTTCGAGGAAGACAGAGGAATGGTCCAGGCCGGCGAGGACGCCGCCGAGTCTTTCAATCTATACGAGATCTCCCCTTGAAGGGCGCTAGTTGAGGATGTTAGGCAACGCGTTGATCCCCGCCTGCGCGATCATGCCGTCCTGTTGCGCTGTCATGCCGCTCACACCGATCGCGCCAATCACCGCGCCTTCATACTTGATCGGCAGACCGCCTTCGAAAGGTATCGAGCCGGGCAGCGCCAAGACCGCGGTCGAATTCCCCAGTGCTTCCCCAAATACCTTCGTCGGACGCTTGAAGTTCACAGCGCTCTTCGCCTTGCGAATGGCGACCTCGATACTGCCGATCTGAACGCCATCCATGCGCTGCAAGTAGAGCAGGTTTCCGCCGTCGTCCAAGATGGCGATCATGACGTTCCAGCCGTTCTTTTTGGCGTGAGCTTCGGCCACGGCGGCGATGCCTTTCGTAACTTCGAGCGTGAGGGCTTTCTTTGATGCCAGCTCCGCGCTCGACGCAACGCCGGCTAATAGCAGCGACCCAGTCAACACCGCCAAAACAACCTGCTTCAACTGTTTCATAAACCTCTCCTCAGCCTCTCGGCACGGGTTACGCATGAAGGGGCTATCCTAGCAAATCGCCGAACTAACGACTTGGTACGTTCCCCCGGCCAGCGCTACACTAGAGCCATGTCCAGCCGCGAAGAGCACTCTCTTCTGATGACGCGCCGGCATTTGTTTGGCCGCGCCAGCAGCGGCATCGGGATTGCGGCTCTCGGTTCCCTGCTCGGCCGCGACTTGATCGCGGGCCCCAAGGGCCCCAACGACGGCTCCCTCAATCCACTCACCGCAGGGCTCAACGGCCTGCCGCACTTCGCGCCCAAGGCGAAGCGGATCATTTACCTGTTCCAGTCCGGGGCGCCGTCGCAAATCGACCTGTTCGATTACAAACCGATGCTCCGGAAGTTCCACGGTCAGGAACTTCCCGATTCCATCCGGCAGGGTCAGCGCATCACGGGCATGACATCGGGGCAGGATTCCCTACCTGTGGCATCGTCGATTTTCGAATTCAAGCAGCACGGCCAAAGCGGCACCTGGCTTAGTGAACTCATTCCTCACCAAAGCAAGATCGTCGATGACGTCGCCTACATCAAAACGCTCCACACCGACGCCATCAATCACGACCCGGCGATCACCTTCATCCAGAGCGGCTCGCAACAGCCGGGCCGCCCCAGCATGGGCGCCTGGATGAGCTACGGCTTGGGCAGTGAGAATCAGAACCTGCCTGCCTTCGTCGTTCTTGTCTCGCAGAAAAGTTCACTCAACAACGCCCAGCCGCTGTTCTCACGCCTCTGGGGGCCCGGCTTTCTGCCTTCGCGCTATCAGGGTGTGCGCTTCCGGTCGAGCGGCGACCCGGTTCTCTATTTGTCCGACCCGCCCGGTGTGAGCAAGCAGGCCCGCCGCCGTATGCTCGACAGCTTGGCTCAACTCAACGAGATGCGGTCCGAGGCCTTTGGCGATCCCGAGATCGATACCCGCATCGCGCAGTACGAGATGGCCTACCGGATGCAGAGTTCGGTCCCCGATCTGATGGACCTCTCCAACGAACCGGACAGCATCTTCGACCTTTACGGCCCCGACTCACGCAAGCCCGGCACGTACGCCGCGAACTGCCTGCTCGCACGCCGCCTGGCTGAACGCGACGTGCGCTTCGTGCAGCTCTACCATCGCGGCTGGGACCAGCATAACGACCTGCCGCGCGACATCGCCCTACAGTCGAAGGCCACCGACCAGGCCTCCGCCGCGCTAGTTCAGGACCTCAAGCAGCGCGGCATGCTCGACGACACGCTGGTCGTTTGGGGAGGCGAATTCGGGCGCACTGTTTACTGCCAAGGCGAACTCACCGAGACGAATTACGGTCGCGACCACCATCCGCGTTGCTTCACCATCTGGATGGCCGGCGGCGGCGTCAAGCCCGGCATCTCCATCGGGCAAACCGATGACTACTGCTACAACATCACCGAAGACCCGGTGCATGTACATGACCTGCAAGCGACGATCTTGCATCTGATGGGCATCGATCATAAGAAGCTGACCTTCAAGTATCAAGGCCGCCATTTCCGGCTGACCGATGTCCACGGCGAACTCGTCGAGAATGTGCTCGCCTAGTACATCGTTTCAGAAGTTCGCTCACGTATTGCAGAGCGCAACCGAGAGACCGCGGTTCTTGAGCGTCTCTGGGACGAGGACGCTATCCTGCTCTCTCGATGTGAAGGAATACGTCCCTGTTGACAAGTGTCGATAGACACTTTACGCTTGGTGGATGATACGGAGCTTTCGCCATCGCGGGCTGAAGCGTTTTTTTGAGCGCGATGACCGCGGCCTAGTCGGTTCCGATCTACATGACCGAGTGGAAGCGATGTTGGCTCAGCTCGATGTTGCGAGCACGCCCGAGGCGATGCGCATTCCCAACTACCGGCTACATGCGCTCAAAGGCGATCTGAAGGGCTATTGGTCGGTGACGGTGAAGACGAACTGGCGCATCATCTTCCGCTTCGAAGACGAGGACGTCTGGGACGTGGAGTTGATCGACTACCACTAAAGGAAAGGAGAAACCGCCATGCCGATGAAGAACCCGCCGCACCCAGGCAAAGTCGTGCGCGTTTCCTGTCTGGAGCCGCTCGGCCTGAACGTGACCGAGGGCGCGAAGGCGCTCGGCGTCAGCCGCCAAGCGCTCTCGAACCTGCTGAACGGCCGTGCGGGCATGTCGACCGAAATGGCGATCCGCCTCGCCAAGGCCTTCGGCTCCACGACGGAAACCTGGATACGCTTACAGGCTGCCTACGACGTGGCCCAAGCTCAAGCGCGCGAGGACGAAATCAGGGTCGAGCGCTACCAACCACAGCCCGCGGCATAGGGCCACTTCGATGCAACAGCGCCACTTCCTGCTCAATTCCATAGCGGCTGCGACGGCGCTCTCCGCGGCTGCGCCAAACGCTGGCTCGGAGGCGATGAGACCGGCCAGCCACAGCCCAGCGACGACGCGGCGGGAAAGAAATCAGAAGAATGAGAATGATAAATAAGAAACTACGGTCCGGAACAGTTCTTGCGCTGCTATTGCTGTCCGCGGCGATGTTACACGTACCGCGCGCGTATGCGGACGTCCAGGCGAAAGTTGTCAAGATCGAGCGGCTCACTCACGACGTTAAACGTATCCGCTTCCGGGCGGCAAATGACGACTTCAAATTCACCGCCGGTCAGTTCATCCTTCTCAAACTCCCTGAGTCATACCTGAAGGAGTTCAACAAGGAGCACGGCACCAACCACGAAAACGTTTCACGTCCCTACTCGTTTGCCTCGGCGCCCAGCGAAGCGCCCTACTTCGACGTGATCATCAAGCACTACCCCGCGCCGCGCGACAAGGACGTCCCGCCGGGCCTTGCCTCCAGCTTCGTTCACGAGAAGCTGCATGCCGGCGACGCGGTAACGTTCAGCGACCCGATGGGCAGCCTCTACATGCCCAACGACTCGACCGATCCCATCATCCTCGTGGCCGGAGGCGTGGGCGCAAGTCCGTTCATCGGCCTTCTGAAACATTGGTTCGATGAAAAACTCAACGAGAAGCGCAAGATCTATTTGTTTTTTGGAGCGAACTCCCGGCGCGACCTGTTCCTTCTAGACGATCTCAATGATTGGAGCCGGAGTAAGGCGAACTTCGAATATGTCCCGGCGCTCTCCCGTCCGGACCCGGCGGACGAATGGAAGGGCGAAACCGGCTACATCAATGTGGTGCTCGGCAAGCACTTTGAGGGCCCGCTGGCGGCTGATGTCTATCTGGCCGGCGCACCGATTATGGTCAGTGAAACCATCAAGATTCTCCACGCCAAAGGAGTCCCCGACAGCCGTATTCATCACGACCCGATTAAGGTTGAGTAGTCATGCGCTTACGGCCTTCGAGGACGAGTTCGAGACGGTTGCTACGCAAGATCCGATCGACGACGGGTAACGTAAACTTGCCAACGCCCTCGTCGATCGCCCCCAGCCTCAACGCCCGAAGATAATCTTCTCGCGCCGAAACAGACGCGTCGTCATCAGCACGCACAACCAACCCGCCACCGTCACTGTCACCCCCGCCGCTAAGTAAGCCCCCAGCGACGCCGGCTCGCCCTTCAACGCCTCTGTCAGCAGCACATGTTGACCCAGCAACGGAATCGGCGCCATCCAGGGCTGCGGATCGATCCCGGAAAACATCACCGCGAACGCCGGCGCCATCGGCACGAACATCAGGAACGAAACATAAGTCTGCGCTTCCTTGTAGGAACGCGCAAAGCTCGCCACCAGAATCTGCAATCCCGACGCCAACAATGCCAACGGAATCACCGCCGCGAGAGCCGCCCCGATCTCAGGCGCGCCCAACTCAAAGCGCAGTCCCAAAGCCTCAAGCGGAACGCGCTCCAGTGCGCGCAGCAAAAGAAAGAACGTCAGCACTACGCTAACGCACGCGAACACCACCGACGCGAGCCACTTGCCCGCCACGATGGCGAGCCGCGGCGCCGGATTCACGAGCAACGGCTCCAAAGAGCCTCTTTCGCGCTCACCCGCGGTCGTATCAATCGCAATCTGCATCCCGCCCATGAACGCCGCCAGTACCAGAAACATCGGCAGGAACGCCATCACCATCGCCGCCCGCTGCTGGACGCTCGACACCTCGATGTCTTTGATGCGGAGCGGCGAAGCGACCGCCGGACTCACTCCCCGCGCAACGAGACGCAGCATCGCAATCTGTCGTCCATAGCCCTCAATCAAACGCCGCGCCCGGCTCACAAAGGGAGCCGCATCATTGTCCGAACCATCGGTAACAAGTTCCAGCTCGACGGGCTTTGCCTGCGCGAAAAGCTCGTTGTAGTCCTCGGGAATCACGATCACGAAATTGACATCGCCCTCTCGTACCGCCGTGTAGGGATCATCCGGGCCTTCGACAACCTCAACGCCGCGCTGCTGCCCGAGCCAATCCACAAACGTCGCGGCATGCTCGGCGCCAACGACCGGAATCTTAATCTCGTCGGCCTGCCGGCGTTTCTCGGCCGCGAAGTTCAGCATCAGCGAGATCATCAGCGGCCACATCAACGGCGGGATCAGCGCCGACATCACTGAGCGGCGGTCCCGGATGCCGTCCACCAGCTCTTTGCGCAACACAACCAGCAGCGGCGCCCACAGGCCTCTCATGCGCGCACCTCGTCGATACCCGTCAGAGCCACGAAAGCATCCTCCAGGTTCTCGTGTCCGGTTTGCGACCGCAGTTCATCCAGCGTCCCGCGGGCCGCCACCCGTCCAGCCGACAGAATCACGATCGTGTCGCAGAGAGCCGACACCTCCTGCATGATGTGGCTCGAAAACAGAACGCACTTCCCTTCATCACGCAGGCGCCGAATCAAACCGCGCATGGCGCGCGTGCTCATCACGTCGAGCCCGTTCGTCGGTTCGTCAAGAAGCACGTTTTGCGGCCCATGCACGAGCGCCCGCGCCAACGAAACCTTGGTGCGTTCGCCGTGCGAAAAGCCGCTGACCCGCCGATCAGCGATGCCCGCCATGTCGAGCGTCTCGAATAGCTCGTCGATTCGCTTCTCGAGGTCCGCACTCCTCAACCCATGCAAACGTCCGAAATAGCGCGCATGTTCGCGAGCCGTCAGCCGCGGGTACACACCATGCGTATCCGGTAGGACGCCGATGCGCGCTTGCGCAGCCAGCGGGTCGCGCAAGACGTCAATATCATCAATGCGCAACTCACCAGCATCCGCCTGAATGAGGCCGTAGATCATTCGCAGGGTGGTCGTCTTACCCGCGCCGTTCGGCCCCAACAACCCCGTCACCGCCCCATTCTCAGCGCGGAACGAGACGTCGACAACGGCCGGCACATCCCCGAAACTCTTGCGGAGCCCGCTTACGTCGATCATTCGGCGGCCTCGAGCGCCGGGCCGGCATTTGTGAGGAAAAACGGAGGCCGCTTGTGCTTCTCGACGCACGACGCATCGATCTCGGCGGCTGATCCGGCTTCAATAAATTCCGCGATCAACTTCGGAACACAACCGATGGACGTCGTGCCATGGCCCACGCCCGGCACAACGATATGTTTTGAGTTCGGAAGCGTTCCGGCCGCCTCCTCTCCCCAGCTAGGCGGCGTTACGGGATCAAACTCTCCGGAGAGAATCAGCACCGGCAGGTCCGACGCCACGGGCTCGTGATAATTCGGCTCGATCTCCCCGCGCGGCCACACGTTGCAAGCTTTCCCCCAGGCTTCATAAACGAGCGTCCCCATAAATGTCCCCTTGGCGTGCTCTTGGGCTTCTTGCGGCGTGATCGCCGGCAAATCCTCCGAACAAATAACCGAGAAGAACATGCCCCTGCTCATCTCCTCCTCCATCCCTTCGTTGATCCCTCCCATGCCGAGGAATCCCTGAAAATCTCCGGCATCGGCCCGCTCGATCAGAAGCGGCAGCAGCGCGCTCATATCCGGCGAATAGAGCGCCCCCATCATCACCGACGCTACGAGCTGTCGCCTCACCGTTACTTCCGCCTCCACGCCCGTCCGCGGATGCCGCAGTTTGACTCGTGGCGGACTCCGCTCCAGCCGTTCGAGCAGGTCGATCAAACGTCCCCGGATATTCGGAAATCGGCCATTGCACGCCGTGTCGGCCTCGCAGGCCTGAAGCATGAGATCCAAAGCCCGGTGGCTATCCCGCGGAAACGCGATCGGCAGGCGCATCGTCAGCGGCGCGACACCGTCAAGCACAACGCTCCTGACGCTGTCGCCGTGCCTTCGCACATAAACCAGCGCGGCGCGGGTTCCATAGGAACCGCCCCAAAGATTGATCTTGTCGTAGCCGAGCGTCTCACGAACCTGATTCAGGTCATCCATCGCAACCGGGGTCGTGTAGTATTGCGGGTCCGCGTCGTAGCTCTTCAAGCACTCCTCGACCTTCTGGACGGGGAAGTCGATGCGCGAGACCTCGTCCAGAGAGTCATCACTCAGATCGCACGCGAGCCCGTTCGACTTTCCCGTGCCGCGCTGATCGACGAAGACAACATCCCGATCTTCCTGCACCTTTTCGAGCACGATCATCAGTGGCTCTGAGATCCGCGTCGCCGCCTGTCCCGGTCCGCCCGCGAGCACAAAAAGCGGATCGGGCTTAGGGTTTCTATTGAAAGCCGGGAAGACGACCACGTTCAAGTCGATCGTCCGTCCCCCCGCCACGTCACGATTCTCAAAAACCTCAACCGTCGTGCAAAGCGCATCCTGGGGCCCTTCGTTCGGAGCACACTCCTCAAGCCCGGCGGGAGCCTCCGATACAGCCGCGGGCTTGCCGCACGCTGAAAAGGCGGCCACTACGAACAGGGCACACCCCATGAACTCCCGCAATCTTATTGGCACTCGACGCGACATTATCGAAACCTTAGCGTACCGGCACCCACAACTAAGCCGTCATCGTTGGAAACCGGCTGACTCTAAGCGCCATCTAACTGGCATCAACCGTACTATACGCCTCTGAGTCGACATTCAACGTAGCAGGCTGATGTGCGAAACTGCTCACTATTGCCCGCCATACGCACCATTGACGCCATTTGGCTGCTCTTTCTCGGCGCTCTTGCCGCCGTTGGGCTCACTCGCGAGCCCCATACATTTTATGAATGGCTAATCCTGCTCGCCCTCGGCCTCATCCAAATCGCCGAAACCCGCCTCGCCATCAGCACCGACCGCCGCACAGCCGCGCTTGTCGTAGGAATCAAGTTGGCTCTGTGTTATTGGCTCGTCGCTGAAACGGGAGGTATCGAAAGCAGCTACTACCTGATCTTTTTTCTACCCATCGTCTCCGCCGCATCGCTGTTCGAACTCGGCGGCGTGTTGGTGACTACGCTGGTGGCTGTCGCGCTGTATCTCTCATTTCTTTTGTTTGTGGACTTTGAAACCTACTACCTGCTTCCCGAAGGCAGACGTGAGCTGGCGCTGCGAGTTCCCTTCTTCTTCCTGATCGCCATTGTCGTCAACCGCCTCGCCACCGAGAACCGCCGCAAGACGGAACACCTGGCCGCCGCCAATCGTGACTTAATGCAAGCCCAGGCCGAAGTGCGCCGTTCCGAACGCCTCGCTGCTCTGGGGCAGCTCTCCGCCGGTCTAGCTCACGAGATCCGCAATCCGCTCGCCGTCATCTCCGCTTCAGCCGAAGTACTGGAACGCAGCGTCGAGAGCGAAAACGAAGTTGCCAAAGAGATGGCCAGCTACATCCGTAGTGAAGTCAACCGCAGTAATTCGCTTGTCACGCGTTTTCTTGACTTCGCCCGTCCTACCCAGCTTCAGACGGCTCGTCACGATCTCAACGACACGGTCCGCCAGAGCATTCGCCAGTTTATAGAGGGACTCAGCCACGGCTCGCGTCCGATCGAGATCCCGCAAGACTTGGCTGATCTGCCCGCATTTTCCTTCGACGACACTCTCATCGGCGGCGCCGTCGTCAACCTTCTCGCCAACGGGCGAGACGCCATGCCCGAAGGCGGGGCCCTCAGCGTCCGGACCAGGCGTAGCGGGAGGAATGCGATCATTGAGGTAAGCGACACCGGCGAGGGCATCCCCGACAAACAGTTGGAGAATATCTTCAACCCGTTTTTCACGACCAAAGCCCACGGCGTCGGTCTGGGGTTGGCGATCGTTTCCAAATCCATCGACAGCCACGGCGGAGAGATTTCCGTCACAAGTCAGCAAGGCGAAGGCTCTACCTTTCGTATCGTGCTCCCTATGGACAGGCAATCGTGAAGAAGAGAATTCTGGTTATCGAAGACGAAGAGAAGATGCAGCGCGTGCTGCAGATCCACCTCCAGGGCGCCGGTTACGACGTCGTGCAGGCCGGCACAGCCGAGCATGCCATCGAGCTGCTCCGCTCGGCCGGCGACGGGACCCCGCCTTTCTCGCTGGCGCTGACCGATCTGCGCTTGCCCGGGATGGACGGTCTCGAACTTCTCAAACGCATGGAAAAAGAGACGCCGTCGCTGCCCGTCATCGTCATGACCGCGTTCGGCAGCATCGAAACCGCCGTCGAGGCCATGAAGGCCGGTGCGAGCGATTACGTTCTCAAACCCTTCTCGCTCGAAGATCTGATGATCACCATCGAGAAAGTGCTTGAGCTGCATACGTTGCGTCACGAAAACAAGCGCCTGAAAGCGGAACTGGGCCGGCGCTACGACTTCAACGAGATCATCGGCCGCGGCACGGCCATGCAAGACATCTTCGATGCCGCACAGAAGGTAGCCCCCACGCGATCTACCGTCCTGTTGGGCGGAGAAAGCGGTACGGGCAAAGGGCTGCTCGCTCGCGCCATCCATCATCACTCGCCGCGAGCCGCCGGCCCCTTCGTCAAGATCAACTGTTCCTCCCTTCCGGAGAACCTGATGGAGGCGGAACTGTTCGGTTACGAAAAGGGCGCTTTCACCGGCGCGAGCCAATCCCATGCCGGCAAGTTCGAACAGGCTGATGGCGGCACTGTCTTTCTCGATGAGATCGGCGATGTGCCTCTGGCTGTCCAAGTGAAGCTGCTGCGCGTCCTGCAGGAACGAGAGTTTGAAAGGCTGGGCGGCAAGAAAACCATTCATGTGGATGTGCGCATCGTCGCCGCCACCAATCAAGATCTGCGCGCCGCGCTTGAGCAAGGCACATTCCGCGAAGACCTCTATTACCGGCTCAACGTCGTCCCCATTAACTTGCCGCCGCTGCGTGAACGCAAGGAAGACATCCCGTATCTGGTCGAACACTTTCTAGACAAGTTCGCCGCCGAGACGGCTCGCGACCCGCGCTCTCTCTCATCAGCCGCGCTCGATAAGATCCGTTCGTACCATTGGCCGGGCAACGTCCGCGAGCTCGAAAACATCATTGAGCGCAGCACGGTGCTTTCTTCGAACGACGTTATCAAGGCTGATGACATCCAGCTTGATCCTCAGATCCGCGGCTCGCAGGAAGGGGACGTCCCCTTCCTCCCCGCCGGCATGACGCTCGACGAGTACGAACAGGAACTGATCCGCGAGGCTCTCCGCCGCGCCGATGACAACAAAAGCCACGCCGCCCGCCTACTGGGGCTGACGCGGAACGCACTGCGCTACCGTCTCTCACAAATGGGTGTGGATTCGCCGCAGTAGTGACGAACACTCCTGTTTGTCCCCTGCTGCTCCCCCGAAAGAGATCAAGGTGCCGACGGCGGAGCGGGCTTCGCCGCCCCACCAAGGAACATCTGCTCCGTCTCGGTATTCAATAGGACCCACAGTCCGTAGACGCCAATCGCCGTCCCGACCGGAACGCTCAACAAGTTGAACGCCGCCAGGACGATCGCCAGGATGCGGGCCCAGGGCTTATAGTTCAACAGCCCATAACCGGCCACGATCCCCGGAACCGATAGAAGGGCGATCAAGACGACCAGGAAAGTTCCGATTGCAGCGATGATCGGGACGGCTAGCAGCGCGTCAGGATCTTTATGCGCCGCAGCCCCGGCGATCCCCAGCGTTCCCAGTCCGAAGATCACAAAGAACAACAGGGCGATAAGTATGCCAATCGCGCCAAACACAAGGTGCAGGATGCCGAGGATTCTGACGTGTTCTTTCATGTGCTGCCCCGTGGTGGAAGGCCGCGGCCATTGTAACCTGGGGCGGGACGGCCCGCAATTGACTCCTGATGTGATTTGTTACGCAAACGGTGCACCAAAGTTCATTGCTCAGCGTGGTCTGGCCACGAGATTCGAGCTCCAGCCCACGGCCGGTTGACTTCGGCCGCTATTACTATCACAATGTATGAATAACTGTGTTGGGTGAGTTTGAATACCTCCTGCTTTCCGCTGCCGCCCGGCTGGGCGATGACGCTTACGGTGTCCCGATCCGGCAGGAGATCGAGCAGGCCACCGGCCAACGTTGCTCGACCGGAGCGCTCTACACGACGCTCGATCGTCTCGAATCAAAAGGCCTGCTCAAGACCTGGATGGGCGATGCCACGCCGCAGCGAGGCGGCCGGCCCAAACGGATGGTGCGCGTAACGGCGAAAGGCAGCCGGGAAGCGGCCTCCTTCTACAGCGCTGTCAGGCGAGTGAGTCGAGGTGTTTCCTGGGAGGCAACCCATGCCGGAGGCGAGCTGTGACGCGAGCTTGCTGGTGGCTCGCGGACAAGCTGTCGCGAACCCTTGAAGCCGACGAGCGCGACGCCGTGCGGGGCGACTTCGCTGAATCGGGCGCGACCGGCGGTCAGGCCCTGCGGGAGATGCTGGGCTTGGCCGCAAGGCGGCAGGCGGGGCTGTGGAGGGACTGGCGTCCTTGGCTTGCCCTCATTGGAATTGCTGTTCCAACCGCCGTGATCCTCAGACAGTTCTCGCATTCGCTTCATGGCTCGTTCCTTACCTACGTGGTCATACCGTGGCAGTTCGGTGTGCGTTATCGAACTGGACTTACCCTTACGGAAGACATCACGGTTTTCGTCAGCCTAGCGACAGCTTTGATTGTTTGCTCTTGGACAGGTGGCTTCGCTCTTGGGTCGCTGTCGAGCCGCACGGTTCGGGTCCAAGGCGCGCTGTTCTGCCTGATCGGAACGCTTCCGGTTTGGATGTTGTTCGTGGAGCGGCATCCCTGGATCGGCCTTCTATTGCTGGTATGGCAAGTGGCCTTCCTGCTCGTCCCGGCGGTTTGGGGCGCGCGGCGGGCTGTCCGGCGAGGCGATTTCGGACTATCCCAAACGTTCGTGGTGGCGTTCACAGTTACGTCCCTCATCGCGCTGGCAGCTTGGACGGGAACCTGGCAACATGCCGCGCTCGAGGCTTGGAGCGAAGGAGCGTATCAGGGGAGAGACATAGACTGGCCACGACGATTGCTCCTCCACTTCGTGTTGGTCTGGCCGGCTTTGTATCTGGTGTGCACCGCAATCTCACGACACAGGAAAAGTAGGACGCTCTCATGCTGAGAAGGCCGCCGGTGTGTTTGGTGGTTGTGGTTCTGATAGGCTCCGCGTTTCGGGCTGCCGGTCAAAGCTCCCCAGAAGACTATCCGCAGTGGCGCGGGCGGAATCGGGATGGTTCAGCTAGCGCCTTCGTTCAGCCCGAGTCCTGGCCTGAAACCCTGACGCGTAAATGGACAGTCGATGTCGGAGAGGGCTACGCGACTCCCTTGGTTGTCGGGAATACTGTCTACTCATTCACACGGCGCAGCGGCGACGAGCTGATGGCGGCTCTCGACACGGGCACGGGCAAAGAGCTTTGGCACACGGGCTATGACGCGCCCTATGAGCCCGGCAGGCCCGCGGCTGTTCATGGCGCGGGTCCGAAGGCGACGCCGGCGTTTCACGACGGCAAGCTGTTCACGCTTGGCGCGAGCGGCACTGTGGCCGCGTTTGATGCCGCCGACGGAAAGCTTCTATGGCGTACGGACACTCCATCAGAACCTCCCTTTTTCAACGCCGCTTCGTCGCCCGTTGCCGAGCAAGGTCTCGTCATTGCGCATCCCGGCAACTATGGTCCGCTAACCGCCTTCGATACCGAGACTGGTGATGTCAAATGGACCGCGGGCGCGGGCGGTTTCTTCGCGTCGCCTATCATCGCCGAGCTGGCGGGCACGCGGCAGGTTATCACCGTGACGATGAAGGATGTGATCGGCGTGTCAATCGCCGACGGCAGGGTGCTGTGGCAGTATCCGTGGCCCGGTGGGACCGGTGGGACCATGCCTGTGCTGCATGGCGAAGCCGTTATCGTCAGCGGTCACCAACAGGGCGTGATTGCTTTCAAACCGGCTGTGCGCGCAGGCGAGTGGACAACCGAGACCGTTTGGGAAACGAAAGACGTCTCGATGTACATCAGCAACCCCGTCGTGATCGGCGACACTCTGTTCGGCCTGTCGTACCTGGCGAGCGGCCAATTCTTCGCGCTCAATGCGGCGACCGGGACGACATTGTGGCTTGGCCCGCCACGCGAAGCGAAGAACAGCGCGGTCGTCAAGGCCGGCAGCCTTCTATTCCTTCTCAACGACGATGCGGAACTGATCGTAGCGAGAAGCAGCCGGACGGGGTTCGAGCCGCTGAAGCGCTACACCGTCGCCGACAGCGCCACCTGGGCCCAGCCTGCGATATCGGGTAACCGCATGTTCGTTAAGGACGTTTCTTCGCTGACTCTGTGGACACTAGACTGAAACGATCGAACGAGCCGGGTCCGGCGATCGCCGTGCGCCAGGATCTGTGGAGCGGTGCGAGAACTGGTAGTGTCTCACTTTGGATTCAGAGCTGAGCCCAAAAGGAGGAGTTGGCATTCGGGTGGCTGAAGCCCAGAGGAGAAGGACGCTGAATTGAAGCGCCCTGGCCGAATGGGAGAACGCTAACCCCGCCATAAATGACGGGGCTACACGCGCTGCGCGCGGAAACCGCCTGAACGCGGTTGGCTGCGGGCGGAACTCGATTCGCTCCCGCGCGGGCTATCCAGTCCATCGCCTGACGAATCTCAACGATCCAAAACTGAGACACCGCGGACAGGCGGCATAGGAGCCGTTCTTGCGCGTCTGCGATAAGATGAGGATTCGACTCGAGAGTCTTCGCCCGACGCTATCCCCCATCCCCCAAGGGCCTCGTTGAACCCGAGGCCGTTTTCGCGGACTCCATGTTCCAGGTGGGAACGCCCGGGGCGTCTCTCAGTCTTCTTACGCTAATTTGAGTTGCGAATGGCTTCTGAAGAGACTTGTAAACGAGAGCTTGAGTTCACCGTCGATTGGGCTGACGTTGAGAAGGAAGTAACGACGATCGTCGACGGATACCGCAAGCAAGCGCGCCTGCCGGGCTTTCGTCCGGGAAAGGCCCCCGCGCCGGTCGTCCGGGCACGTTTTTGGAACGACATCAAGGAAGAGGTCCTGAAGGGTCTACTGCCGCGCGTTTTCTGGGGGAAGGTTAAAGAGGACGATCTCAAAGTCGTGGGTTCGCCCGACGTCGCTGACTTGCACTTCGAAACCGGCGAACCGGTCAAGTTCCGGACAAGCTTCGATGTTTTCCCTGATATCGAACTGCAAGAGTTCCGCCGGATTGAAGTCCCCTACAGCGAGCCTCAGGTCACCGACGATGACGTCAACCAAGAGCTGGAACGCCTTCGCGAACAGCATGTGAGCTATCGCAATCTCGACCCGCGTCCTCTCGCGGATGGTGACATTGCGGTGCTCAAGCTTCAGAGCGAACCGGGCCCCGACACGCCGCGCGTTGACCAAGACGAGGTCATGATCACCATCGGCGATGAGGCAACTCTTCCCGAATTTTCCGAAAACCTTCGCGGCAAGAGCCCCGGCGACAGCGCCGACTTCGAAGTCCATTATCCCGACGACTTCAACAGTGAACAACTCGCCGGCAAGACAGTGCCGTTTCATGCCGAAGTCTTGTCTTTGAGAGCAAAAGAATTGCCGGAGCTGGACGACGATTTCGCGCAGGATGTCGGGGCCAATTCATCCATCGAAGATCTGACAAATCAGATTCGAGAAGCGATTGGGACGCACCGGCGCCAGATGGCCTCCGGAAAAGCGAAAGAGAAACTGCTCGACGTTCTGGTCGAGCGGCACACGTTTCCTGTTCCGGAAAGCCTGATCGAGCAACGTATCATTTCGCGCACCGAGCGGCAGTTCCGGGCTCTAGCCGAACAGGGCATCGACCCTTCTAAGCTCAATCTGGATTGGCGGAAACTTAGCGAAAGCGAGAGGCCGGGCGCCGAGCGGGATGTCCGCGCCGGTCTGATTCTCGAGCGGATCGCGGACGCCGAGGACATTCAGGTAGGCAGCGACGAACTCGACAAGCCGATCGAGCAATACGCCGTACAAAAAAAGAAGAGTACCGCGGAAGCACGCCAGGAACTGGCCGAGAACGGCACGCTCGACCGGGTTCGCTCGCAGATGCGAAACGAGAAGACTCTCGATTTTCTGTTTGACGAAGCTCAGAAGGTGGATGCCCCGGCCGCCGAAGAGCCGGAGTCAGCACCACAGCTCGAGGGAGCGGACGAGGGCTTAGGAGACGAGGCAGCAAATGAATGAACCATATGCCGGTCTGATACCGATGGTGGTCGAACAGACCAGCCGCGGCGAGCGCGCCTACGACATCTATTCACGACTGCTGCGGGATAACATCATCTTCGTTGGGTACCCCATCGACGACGGCGTTTCGAATCTCATCACGGCTCAGCTCTTGTTCCTGGAAGCTGAAAATCCTGAGCGCGACATCTGGCTCTACATCAACTCACCGGGCGGTTCGATCACGGCGGGTATGGCGATCTACGACACAATGCAGTTCGTTCGCCCTGACATCACGACGGTCTGCGTCGGGCAGGCTGCGTCGATGGCGGCGGTGCTGTTGGCGGCCGGCGCGAAGGGCAAACGCTACGCGCTTCCGAACTCCCGGATTCTGCTTCATCAACCGTCCATGAGTGGCCTCGCCGGCCAGGCGACTGATATCGACATTCACGCCCGCGAGATCCTACGGATGCGCGAAAGTTTGAACGCGATCCTGGCTCACCATACCGGCCAGGAGGTCGAGAAGATCAGCCACGACGTCGAGCGCGACTTCATCCTGGACGCTCAGCAGGCCAAGGACTACGGCATCCTGGACGAGATCATCTTCAAAAAAGGCCAGGAATAAGTTTTTTTAGGCCTTCTGGCGCTCCAACGTTGAAATCTACGCGGCGACCACCTATGCTTGGTGGTTCACTTTCAGCGCTTTGGGGTGAGTGTAGATGTCTCAAGTTGATGTTCCTGTTCACCAGATAGGGTTCGGTCAGACCTCGCGGCGGGATCTTTGGTGGGTCCAGCCGTTGTTCGTCTTCCTGGGTCTGTCCGGCTTCATTGTCTACGCGACCTGGGCTGCCTTCCAGGCGGCGCATTACACCTACGGCCCGTATCTGTCGCCGTTCTATTCACCGGAAATCTTCGGCGACTCGCCCCACAGTTGGTTCGGGCCGAAGCCGGGCTGGTGGCCGGCTATCATTCCTTTTTCACCGGCTCTGTTGATCCTGTGGGCGCCGGGCGGGTTTCGATTCACCTGCTACTACTACCGCGGGGCCTATTACAAGGCGTTCTGGGCCGACCCCCCTTCCTGCACGGTGGGCGAGCCTCGTAAAGGATACCGGGGCGAGAACTCATTTCCCCTGATCATTCAGAACATACACCGCTACTTCCTATACTTCGCCCTTTTCTTCCTGCTGTTTCTGGGCTATGACGCCTGGAAGGGCTATTGGTTCGAGGACGGATTCGGCATTGGGGTCGGCAGTATCGTCCTCACACTGAACGTCGTCTTCCTGGGGGGCTATACGCTCGGTTGCCACTCGCTGCGGCATCTGATCGGGGGCGGCCGGGATCGGCTCGCGGAATCGCCGGCACGGCTTTCCTCTTACAACTGCGTCAGCAGCCTGAACTGCCGCCACCAGAACTGGGCCTGGATGAGCCTGATCTGGGTGGCGTTCTCTGACGTATATGTCCGCATGTGCTCGATGGGTATCTGGCCGGACGGGAGAATCTTCTAATGGCCGAGTACCAGAAGTTCGAGCATGATGTCTTGATCGTCGGCGCCGGAGGAGCCGGTTTGCGCGCCGCCATTGAGGCTCGCGACGCCGGAGTATCGGTCGGGCTGGTGTGCAAATCGCTGCTGGGCAAGGCGCACACGGTGATGGCCGAGGGCGGCATGGCGGCGGCGCTGGGCAACGTTGACGACCGCGACAACTGGCGGGTTCACTTCGCCGATACCATGCGTGGCGGCCAGTATCTCAACAACTGCCGCATGGCGGAGCTACACGCCAAGGAAGCTCCGGACCGTGCTCGCGAGCTCGAGGCCTGGGGCGCTCTCTTCGACCGCACGGCGGACGGCCGCATCTTGCAACGCAACTTCGGCGGCCACAAATACCCGCGACTGGCTCATGTAGGCGATCGCACGGGCCTGGAAATGATTCGCACGCTGCAGGATTACACCATCCACCTCGGCGTCGACGTCCACATGGAAACAACCGTCATTGAGCTACTCAAGGACGGAGAGCGCGTCGTGGGCGCCGTGGCCTTCGACCGCGAAAGCGGCGATTTCAAAGTCTTTCACGCCAAGACGGTTGTGATCGCGACGGGCGGTATTGGCAAAGCGTTCCGGGTAACGAGCAATAGCTGGGAATGCACCGGTGACGGCCATGCTCTGGCCTACCGGGCGGGCGCGGCGCTGATCGACATGGAGTTCGTGCAGTTCCATCCGACCGGAATGGTTTGGCCGCTCAGCGTGGCCGGCATTCTGGTCACCGAAGGCGTACGCGGGGAAGGCGGCATCCTGCGAAACAGCGAAGGCCGGCGGTTCATGTTCGATGACATTCCGGATCTCTACAAGCATCAGACCGCCGACACCGAGGAAGAAGGCTGGCGGTACGTAACCGGGGACAAGAACGCGCGCCGGCCGCCTGAGCTATTGACGCGCGATCACGTCGCGCGCTGCATCGTGCGAGAAGTCAAGGAAGGACGCGGCAGCCCTCACGGCGGTGTTTTCCTCGATATCGCCTGGATCAAGGAAAAGATTCCCAAGGCCGCCGAGCACATCAAAAAGAAACTTCCCAGCATGTACCACCAGTTCAAACAATTGGCGGACCTGGACATTACCGAACAGCCGATGGAGGTCGGCCCGACGACTCACTACGTCATGGGCGGCGTCAAAGTCGACGCGGATACGCAAATGACCGACGTTCCCGGCCTGTTCGCGGCCGGTGAGTGCGCGGCGGGATTGCATGGGGCCAACCGTCTCGGCGGCAACTCGCTCTCTGATCTGGTTGTCTTCGGCAAACGCGCCGGCGAATACGCCGCGGCATACGCCAAGGATCACGATGCCGGCACGCTCCATGAAGATCGCATCAGCGAGGTTCTGCGGGAGGCGTTGGCGCCTTTTGAACGGCACTCGAAGGCCAATCCGTTCGAGATCCAGCAGGAGCTTCGTACGATGATGCAGGAGAATGTCGGCATCGTCCGCAAAGAGGCCGAGATGACCGAAGCGATCGAGCGCATCCACGTGCTGCGCCGGCAGGCCGCAAACGTCGGCGTGACCGGCGGGCGGGCCTATAACCCCGGCTGGCACACCGCCATCGACCTGCACAACATGCTGACGTTCACCGAATCAATCGCGTTGTCGGCGCTCGAACGCAAGGAAAGCCGGGGAGCGCATTCGCGGATCGACTACCCGGACAAAGACAGTCACCTCGGCAAGGTCAATATGACTATTCGTCAGGGGCCGGGTGGGAAGGCGCAACTATCGCGGGCGCCGATTCGAGAGGTTCCTGCCGAGCTACAGCGGATTATCGAAGAAATGCAGTAGAGGGAATGCAGCAGCGGAAAGGTGCGAAATGGCAGTCGTCACGTTCCAGATCTGGCGGGGAGACCGCGCGGCAGGCGGTTTCAAAGAGTACCGGACGGAGGTTTCCGAAGGGATGGTCGTCCTCGACGCCGTTCATCAAATCCAGGCCGCGTCGGCGAACGACATGGCCGTGCGCTGGAACTGCAAGGCGGGCAAGTGCGGCTCATGCTCGGCGGAGGTCAACGGGAATCCTCGCCTGATGTGCATGACCCGCATGAACGAGATCCCGACTGATCAGCCGGTCACGATCGAGCCCATGAAGGCGTTTCCGTTGATGAAGGATCTGGTAACGGACGTTTCCTGGAACTTCGAAGTTAAGAAAAAGATCAAAAAGTTCAAGCCGCGCCCGCCGGACGCCGCCGACGGTACATGGCGCATTCAGCAGCAGGATGTCGAACGCGTGCAGGAGTTTCGCAAGTGCATCGAGTGCTACCTGTGCCAGGACGTCTGCCACGTTTTACGCGAGCACCACCTGCATGACGAGTTCATCGGCCCGCGTTTCTTCGTGTACAGCGCGGCGCTCGAAATGCATCCGCTCGATACCGAAGACCGGCTGGCCGACCTGCGGCACAAGGAAGGCATCGGCTACTGCAATATCACGAAATGCTGCACCAACGTTTGCCCCGAGGGCATTACAATCACTGACAATGCCATCATCCCGTTGAAGGAACGTGTTGTTGATAGATTCTACGATCCAGTGCAGAAGCTGTTTCGGATTTTCAGCGGGTAGTGTGGGAAGCGGAGGGTTCTATGTTCGAACTGAAGCCCCTATCGGAAGGCGCGATTCCAGATGCCCTCAAGAAGGCCGAGCGTTACCGTTTGCTCAACGAGCCACGACAGGCCGAGAGCATCTGCCAGGATATTCTCAGCGTCGATCCCGACAATGAAGATGCGCTGACCACGCTCATTCTTGCTCTGACCGATCAGGTCAGCGGGCCTCGAGCGGGTCCCGGAACGCAGCGGATCATCAGCGAAGCTCGAAAGCTGGTCGCTGAACTTCCGACCGAGTTCGACCGTGCCTACTATTCCGGTATCATCGCCGAACGGCGAGCCAAAGCGCGGCTGGAACTCGGCGGTCCCAGGACCGGTTTCATTGTTTACGAAGGCTTGCGCGAGGCCATGCGTTTCTACGAGCAGGCCGAAGCCCTGCGTCCGGAAGATCGTGTGAACGCGATCCTGCGCTGGAATACCTGCGCCCGCATCATCATGAACAACCCGGAGATCCGGCCCGAGGACGAAGAACGCGCCGATCCCGCGATCGAGTAGGCGATCGAGGCCTTCGCATCGAGCAATCCGCCCCGGGGAGCGAAATGCCGGCCAGCGCGATCTGCTACACTGACGCCGATTCAAAGCGGATGAGGTAAGACACCATTCATGAGCACCACACGAAGATCATTCATGGCGGCGGTTACAGCGGGAACGGCGGCATGGAGTTGCGGCCCCTCCGGCCCGCCGCAAGTGTTTCAGCGGTACGTTCGCTACGAGCTGGGCGGCAGCGTGGCGTTTGGCGGCCTGGACGGCGAGACTGTCTACCCGATCGAGGGCGACCTGTTTGGGAGCCGCACGCCCACCGGCGCAAGCCTGCCCCTCGCCGACGTGAAGCTGCTCTACCCGATTGAGCCGACGAAGGTGCTGGCTCTGGCCGGTAACTATCTGAGCCATCTGGGCGAGGGCCGCGAGCCGCCCCCGTACCCCGAGCCTTTCTACAAGCCGCTCACGAGCCTTGCGAACCCAGGGGATCCGATTGTATTTCCGCCGGGCGCGCAGGACGTGCACTACGAAGCCGAGTTCGTGATCGTGATCGGCAAGGAAGCGCGCAAGGTTTCCGTGGAACAGGCAGCCGGCTGCATTCTCGGCTACACCTGCGGCAACGACGTCAGCGAGCGGAACTGGCAGAACGGTTCGATCGACGGCCCCGAGAACAAAGATCTCCAGTGGTGGCGCGGCAAGGGCAGCGATACGTTTGGGCCAATGGGGCCGGCGATCGCTGTCGGTCTCGATTTCATGAAGTCGAAAATTCAACTCCGCTTAAACGGCGAGGTTAAGCAGGAGCAGATGCTGAGCGATTTGATTGAGAAGCCGGACAGCACGGTGAGTTTCATCAGCCAGGCGGTTACGCTCTTACCGGGCGACGTGATCTTCACGGGCACCCCGGGCAAAACGAGCGCGATGAAAGCAGGCGACCTCGTCGAAGTAGAGATCGACGGCATCGGAATCCTGCGAAACCCCGTGGCGGGGTAGCGAGAATCACTCGTCTGCTACACGAGCCAGCTTTCAAGCAATGCGTTTTTCATGGACACAACTCGCGGAACTTTTGTTGCCGCGTTAACCGCGGGAGGTACAGCTATGGCCCAGACATCAGGATCAGTGACCCACTATGTGCGTTACGCGCAGGGAGGCAAGACGTCGTATGGCATCCTTGACGGCGAAACGATTCAGCCCATCGCGGGAGGACTTTTCGGAGATCATCAGCCCGACGGCGAGCCGGTCGCGCTCAGCGCGGTAAAGCTGCGCTACCCATGTGAGCCATCCAAGGTGCTGTGTGTCGGCCTGAATTACAAGAGCCACATCGGCGACCGGCCCACTCCCAAGGTGCCCGAAATCTTCTACAAACCGCCGACGGCACTGCTCGATCCGGAAGGAACGATCCTGATTCCGGCTGGCGCCAAGGATGTCCACTACGAGGCCGAGTTTGTGATCGTGGTCGGCAAGACGGCCAAGGCCGTATCGGTCGAAGATGCGCCAAACTACATTTTCGGCTACACCTGCGGGAACGATGTTTCTGATCGCAATTGGCAGAACGGAACGCAGGGCGACAAGAAAGATACGCAGTGGTGGCGTGCCAAAGGTGCTGATACGTTCGGCCCGCTGGGGCCGTCGATCGCGGTGGGTCTGGAGGACTATGGGGCGTCGCGCATTCAGCTTCGCCTGAACGGTGAAGTCAAGCAGTCGCAGCTTGTCAGCGACCTGCTCTTTGGTCCAGCCCAGATCGTCAGTCATATCAGTCACTTCGTCACGCTGACACCGGGCGATGTGATCTACACAGGCACTCCCGGCAGCACCACCGCCATGAAGGCGGGCGACCTTGTCGAAGTAGAGATCGAGGGAATCGGAATCCTCAAGAACACGGTTGCGAACGGTTAGCGGCGTCGGCGCCTCTCCACCCCTGCCGGCCCCGCTGGTTCCGCTCCTGTGTTTTTCGCAACAGCCGCGGTTCCGCCCACGTTCATATTGGCGTAGAATGGGAAGAGTCGTAGTCAGGCTAAAGAGCCCCTAGGGGAAAATTTCGGCGATTCTGGAGCGAAACCCGAAGGGTAGTAGATCTGCTGTTGCATGTAGTATCACAGTGGGTGAGATTAGGCACATCGACCGAACCACCCATGCTGCGGATCCCCCCATTATGCGAAGTCTAGTTATCAGTTTGGGCCTGATCCTGAGTGCTGTTTCCGTATTGGCGCAGTCTCCGGGCCAGCCTCCCTTCGAAGCCTGCAAGCCAGGTGATTTTACGGTCATCGGCTACCCGAATGAGTTCGGACCGAAGGCGGACAGCAAGTTCATCGTCCGCATCGAAAATGATTTCGTTGACCGCTTCCTCACCCGCGACAACATCTGGATCCCGTCGATCAATGCGGCCATCGAGCGATACAACGGCCTGCCCGGGTCGAAATGGGTGTTTGACAACCGCGGGCTCACTGAAAACTTCGCCGATTTCACCGATGGTGAGTTGACGATTGCGGCTTGTGGCGGACTCTTCGTGTGCCCATCAGAACCGCCGCCCGTCCTGCCTCCCGGCCCGCCTGTCCCCGATTTCGCCAACACAGTACCGGCGAACAATACTGTCATCGCGGTCACGCTGATTTCGAGCGACGGCGGCGGCAAAAGTATTGGCGACGCCGATATCTTCTTCAATCCGGCGCTTCCTCTGAGCCCGGAACCACAAGGCTTTCAGATCGATTTCGAGTCCGTCCTGGTCCACGAGTTGGGCCACGCGCTGGGGCTGGATCACAACGACAACTGCGTCGTCGGTCCGACCATTATGGAATCGCTCATCGATGTGGCTGAGATCAAGAGGGATTTATCCTCCGCCGAGATCGAGGGCGTGCGCTTTCTCTACCCGGCCGACACAGCGCCCGCCATCCGGGTTTTTGACCGCGATCGGGCCTTGCGGTTCGACGCCGCTGAAGGGGGCCGTGCTCCCTTTGCACAGCAAGTTTCCATCTACGGGCCTGGCGGCGGCCGCTGGATTCCGTCGGTTTCAGACGATTGGGTGCGGGTATCACCGCAAGCCGGCGTGTTTCCGGGGGATGGGACGATCGAGATCAGCGTCGAGCCCGGTTCCTTGGCGCCCGGCGAGCACACCGCGACAGTGGACTTGAATCTCCAAGGGCATCCCGGTCCACCGCTCCGCATCGCCGTCAGTCTGTTCATCGCCTCCGGTCTGGAAGTGGGTGATCCACCTTTCCTGACAGGGGCCGGTGTTACGAACGGCGCGAATCTTCGTTCCTCGCGACTGTCGGGCGGCTCGCTGTTCACGGTCTTCGGCGTCTCGATGGCGACAACAGTTGCTCAAGCGACATCGATCCCGTTGCCGATAACCCTAGGGGGCGTTCAAGTGCTCATCAATGGCGTCCCCGCGCCACTGCTATACGCTTCGGCGAATCAGGTCAACGGGCAGATTCCGCCGGAAACCACGCCGGGCGCAGGCAGCTTGGTTGTTCGCAACGGCTTTGGCGACTCGGGAGTTGTATCGATTCGGATCGATCCCGCAGCCCCGGAACTGTTTCTGACGGGTGATGAGGACGGCTTGATTCTTAATCAGGACGGGACCGTCAACTCGATTTCAAACCCCGCGCCGGCAGGCACATTCGTCAGCGTGTTCTTTACAGGACAGGGCGCTGTAGCGCCACCGGTAGCCGCCGGGCGTCCGGCCCCTGCCAGCCCCTTGTCGCAGGTCATCGCTTTCGTTTCCGCCGAGATCGACGGCCAGGAAGCAACGGTACAGTTTCTCGGCCTCGCTCCGGGCTACGTTGGTTTGGGACAGGGCAACATCGGCGTGCCGGCAGGTGTTTCCGGGCGGGTCAGCCTCCGTATTCGCGTCGGCGATATCTGGAGCAATATCGGCTTCATTTACGTGGAGTAGGCCCATGGCATCGACTTCTATGCACAATCTCACAATCCTGGCCTTGGCCGTAATACTCTCGCTGCCACTGGCGGCATCGACGGTACTGCGAGTCAGCTTTGACCAAATGAGCAAGCAGGCCCATCATATCGTCGCGGGGCGGATCGTCGAGGTCGTTGCTAGCCGTAACGAGCAGACGGGCCACATTTACTCCGACATCAGCGTGCTCGTCTCGCACTCGAGTCCCGGCTCGCTGGCTGGCCAGCGCTATACCTTTCGTACGATCGGCGGCGAACTGGAAGGCAAGAGACTTCACATCGCCGATTTCCCGCAATTCCGCCTGAACGAAAAAGTCGTGCTGTTCCTCAATGACAAGACATCGACCGTTTTCGGCCCCACGGTCGGTCTCTGGCAAGGTGTCTTCTTCGTCGGTGACGATCAGAGGGCCACTGTCAGCGACCACCTGCGCCGTCCCGTAGTCAGCGTGAAAGAGGGCGAGCTTTTGCCTGGCGCAAAATCCGCTGACGCCGCCGGCGGCATGAGCCTCGACGACTTCTTTGCTGAAGTCGAGGCGCATCGCGCAGGCCAGTAGTATCCTTCTCTAACTCAGCCCTGTCTCGGATCGAAGCAACCGTCGCCCGCTTGGCGCAGACGCGCGGGCTAACACGGCTTTCCGCAAATCCCGCGGTTTCAGTTCCCGGCCACCTTCCCCGGTGGCGCGTTGGGTAAGCTAATGCTTTCGACGCGGTTAGCGGTTCCTGAGGGGGAGCTACGCCGCCGAGGGGTCTTAGAAGCCCGGACGATGCGTTCAAGTTTTCTGAGCGCGTCGAGAGGCTGAATGAGTCCGCGGCCGCTGTGCATGTTGTGGAATGACGGACCGAGGGGACGGCATGTCGCAAAGAGCGCTTCCCGAATCTGGCTGGCGGAGGCATACGGAAACGCTTCCCACAGCAAAGCGACGGTTCCGGAAACGTGTGGCGCTGCCATGGATGTGCCGTCAAGGTCGTCGTAGGGATCCGAGCCGGTTTCGCGCACGTACGCTGTCGGGATCGAGGAGTGAATCGCCACGCCGGGCGCGCAAAGATCGGGTTTCACGTAGACATCGTTGTCGTCCCACACGAAAGCTCCTCCTCCGCTGAAATCCGCAACTTCGTCTTGTTCATTCAGCGCGCCGACGGCGCAAGCATCGCGGTGGTTCGCCGGGCTGCCGGTGACGCCGATGCCGGAGTTGCCGACCGAAAACGCGGAGAAGGTTCCCAACATGTTGATGTGGCGGACAGCGGACTCGTAAGCTTCGTTGTAGCCGGAGCCTCCCAGCGAAAGATTCAGAACGTCGACGCCCCGGGCGAGGCACCATTCCATGCCGCGTACGATTTGCTTTGTGGTGCCGCTTCCCTGGGGCAGGACCAGTGCGCAGCAGAGGCGTGCGCCGGGCGCGATACCGATCGCCATGCCGCCGGCTGATCCGCCGGCAATCACTCCGGCCGTATGCGTACCATGGAAATCGGAATCGTAGCGCGGCGTCCCGGTCAGTGCGTTTCCGAATTGATCGAAAGCCTCCCATTCGGCGACGCGGCCTTCCAGTTCAGGATGGGCGGCGTCGACACCAGTGTCAAGATGACCGACCGAGACACCTTTCCCGCTGAGGCCTTGCGCCCAGACCTCAGGAATGCCCATGTGCCGCAGGCCCCAGGCAACGCCCGCGGACTCGGGGGGCGCTCCACGCGGCTCCGTACGGAAGGGTCGGGCGAGTTTCTCGGTCTTGTTGGTGACGATGCGAGTCACAAGTCGGTGCGCGGCGAGCCTCTTGATCCAGTCAGGCGACGCCAGAAGCGACACGGAATTGGTGAGCCACGACGAGACCATTTGGCCGCTTCCGGACGTTTCGTTCATTGACGATTTGGCGAGGGACACCGGAACGCTGGGAACTGCGCGAGTGCGGCCGCGATTGAGAAGGGCCCCCGCGACGGCATCAAGGCTCTTCAACATGGCAGCTTCCAGCACACGGATCTTTTCGCCGCGGGCTTCTGGTTCGCGGGCTTCGAGGATTCTCTCCTGTGCACGCCGGTATTCGGGCCGGAAGATCACGATGACGTCGGTGACGAAACCGGCGGCGACACGTTCGGCGACAGCTTTTTCGACTTTTTCTCGGCAGGAATACACGGTTCTCGTTTGCCCCTAGCAGCCTGTGGTGGAAGTCCCACATTGAAACA
>JAQBUE010000253.1 GCA_027624045.1 Acidobacteriota bacterium | reverse complement strand
GAGCCCGGCTGCCAGGGGAACGTTCTACTTTGCTCAATCAGGGGATCTTTCTAAATTGCGTTGACAACCCGCGGAAGCCCTTCAAGCCGCGGCGGACCTTACCTACCCATCCAGCCGCCGTCGACAACCAGAATCGTGCCGTTGACGTAGTTCGCCGCTTCCGACGCCAGGAAGACTACGGCCCCGGCTAAGTCCTCAGGGTCACCCCATCGAGATTGCGGAATGCGCGACAGAATTGCCGGGTTCCTCACCGGGTCGGCCTGGAGCGCGGCCGTGTTGTCGGTGCGAATGTAGCCCGGCGCAATGGCGTTGACGTTCACGCCCTTGCCGGCCCATTCGTTGGACAACGCCATAGTCAAGGTCGCGATGCCTCCCTTGGCGGCCGCGTAACTCGGGACAGTGATTCCCCCTTGGAAGCTCAGCAGCGACGCTGTGAAAATGATCTTGCCCGAGCCGCGCTCGACCATGTCCTTGCCGAACTCGCGGCTCAGAATGAACTGTGCGTTGAGGTTCACTTCGATGACCTTGTCCCAGTAATCATCGGGATGCTCGGCGGCGGGTTTGCGCAGGATCGTTCCCGCGTTGTTGACAAGGATGTCGATCGGCCGGGCATCCGCCTTGACCTTCTGAATAAACGCGTACAGCGCCGAGCGGTCAGCGAAATCACAAGAGTACCCTTTGAAGGCCCGGCCCGCCGCGTGAACCGACTGCTCGATGTCGCTGCCCGAGGCTTCCATCGAGGCACTCACTCCGACGATGTCCGCACCGGCCTGGGCCAGACCGATCGCCATAGCCTTGCCGATACCACGGCGCGCCCCGGTGACCAGCGCGGTCTTGCCGTCGAGTTTGAAACGATCAAGAATACCCATAACTACTCAGTCCATCCCACAGAGAACTCTACGCCTGGCAGTCCATCAGGATCTTCATGCAGGCGCCGCCGCCATCCATCTTTTCGAAGCTCTCGCCGAGCTGGTCCAGCGAACTGACTTCGGTAATCAACTGGTCAAGCGGAAGCGCACCGGCCGCGGCAATTTCGATGGCGCGGGCAAAGTCCTCGCGCTCATACACGCGCGCGCCCAGCAAGCGCAGTTCGCGCCAGAAGAAACGAAACAAGTCAACGTTGGGCTTCTGGGCGAAAATCGCGACGACGATGATGCGGCCGCGCGTGCGCAGAAGCTCGGTCATAACCTCGGCGCCGCTTTGGGAACCAGAAACCTCAAACACCGCATCAGCCCCGGCGCCGGCCGTTCGCTCGTTGACGAGATCGACAAGATTTACCTCTTTGGGGTTCACGACTTCGAGCCCCATCTTGGCGGCGAGATCAACCCGGAACGGATTGACTTCCGAGACGATTACTTTCCCACCCGCGTGCTGAGCTACCAGAGCCACTAACATGCCGATAGGGCCGCCGCCGATTACGACGACATTCTCGCCCGGCTGAATCCCGCCAAGCCGCACGTCATGGCAGGCCACGGCTAGAGGTTCGATCAAGGCCCCATGTTGCAGCGATAAACTTGCGGGAAGCCGCAGTAAAGTTTTCGCTGGTACGGTCCAAAAACTCTGAAAAGCCCCCGGACTATCGATGCCCATGAAATTGAGATTCTGGCAAATATGACTATGCCCCGCCCTGCAGGCCGGACAGTCCCCGCACGGATCGAGCGGCATGACCGTCACCGCGTCCCCGAGCGCCCAGTCGCCGACACCCGCGCCGAGCGAGGCAATCGTGCCCGACATCTCGTGTCCCAGGATGGCGGGCATGCGGACGCGCTTGTCCATCGCGCCGTGGAAGATGTGCAGGTCGGTGCCACAGACGCCGCAGTGTGAGATCTGAATCTGTACCTGCCCAGCTTCAGGTTCGACAGGCCTACACTCGCCAAGGTTGATGGTGCGGTTGCCCGCGTAGAACGCCGCTCGCATGATCTGTCCATCTTAACGCGCAGTTCTCATCAAAGTTTGGGGAGATGCCAGGTGCGGAATCCGCAGCCAGGAACGTGATGACCTGAAGTCCGACGCTAGGGTGCGGCAGTGATGCGCTCAATGGCCCACTGTGCGTGTTCGCCGATGAGCGCGTCGGGATTCGCCGCCAACCGCTCCAGCAGCGGCAGAAAGTCCCGGTTTCCGCTGTTCCCCATTGCCACCGTTACGTTCCTCAAGAAACCCTGATAGCGCGCCCGCTCGATCGGCGACAGGGCAAACCGCTCGTTAAACTGCTGCTCGGTCAACTGTGCGAGTTCCGCCAGTTCGGGCAGCATGTGCATCGGCTGAAACTCCGGGCGGTCGGTCGCGGGCGTCCTACGGTTCCAGGGACAGACGTCCTGGCAGATGTCGCAGCCAAAAATGTGAGGTCCGAGGCTTGCACGGTCCTCCCGCGGAATCGGCCCACGCAGCTCAATCGTCCAGTACGAGATGCATTTCGTCGCGTCGAGGGCGTGCGAGGGCCCGTCCGGAAGTCCCACCGGCACGAGCGCGTCAGTCGGACAGGCGTCAATGCAGCGCGTGCAGGTTCCGCAGCGAAAAGGGGCGGGATCGTCCGGTTGCAGTTCGAGCGAGGTCAGAATCTCGCCAAGGAAGACCCAGGAACCGATCTGCTGATTGATGAGGCAGGTGTTCTTGCCGATCCAGCCAAGCCCGGCATGGTGCGCGTAGGCGCGCTCGAGCAGCGGAGCCGTATCCACACAGACCTTCGAATCGAACGGGCCCGCGGCGGCCTCGATCCGCTCGACAAGTTCATAAAGCAACTTGCGGATCACGTCGTGGTAGTCCTCACCCCATGCGTAGCGAGAGACCCAGCCCTGTGTCTCGGTATCCACGGCGGATGTAGAAGGACCGGGCGTGTCGTAAATCAGGCCCAATGAAATAACTGACTTGGCGCTCGGAAGCAGTTCGTGGGCAGCGGCGCGCAGGTCGCCGCGGCGGCCCTCCAGATACGACATTTCCCCGTGGAACCCCGCAGCCAGCCACTCGGGATAGAAGAGGGATTCGAGCGTCGGACCGGGAGCGGCGATGCCGGCCAGATCGAAGCCGGTTTCACGAGCCAGGGATTTAACGGTAGCGCTGTCCATCAGAACTGATGGTCAGTTTAGCTTGCGGGCAACTATGGTCTCGGAACACAGCAGCAAAAAGCCCCGCGGAAAACTCCGCGGTTCCACTGCAAGCTGTCGAACCGAAAAGAGAGCTAGCCCAGCTCCTCCATGATTTCGCGCAGCGCCGATTCGGGCGGACGGCCGCCATTAGACTCCGATACCTGCCACAGGGGTGCCTCGCGAAGGTTAAGTAGTTCCAGAAAGTTTTTCTTCTGGGTATTCAGGTAGAACACGCCGGTCAGCACTTCGCCGCGCTGGGCGTGATCGTGCAGCGTCTTCACCGCGGCCATCGTGTCCGACGGATCGTAGTCTTCCTCGATTTTCTTTAGCAGCAGCGTCGAGCCATCGTGCAGCGTGACTTCACGCACCTCGCCGGGCTCGATTTCGTCGCTGATCTGAATCTCCTCGAAGAAGGGTACGAAGTCGACCGCGTTGAGGTCGTGACGGTTCTCCTGAACATAGGTGTAGCTCTTCGTCGAGCCTTGGTGATCGTTAAAGGTGACGCAGGGCGAGATAACGTCGATCATCGACGTGCCGTCGTGGGCAAGAGCGGCTTTGAGAATACTCTGGAGCTGTTTCTTGTCGCCGGAGAACGAACGGGCCACGAAAGTGGCGCCTAGCTCGATCGCCATGGCGCAGGTATCGATCGGGGGCAGGTCGTTCGCGACACCCGACTTCAGCTTCGAACCGAGGTCGGCGGTGGCGGAGAACTGCCCCTTGGTCAACCCGTAGCAGCCGTTATCTTCGATCACATACATGATCGGCAGATTGCGGCGCATCAGGTGAATGAACTGTCCGATGCCGATGGAAGCCGTGTCGCCATCGCCGGTTACGCCGAGGGCACGCAGGTCGTGATTCGCCAACAGCGCGCCTGTCGCGACAGACGGCATGCGGCCATGGACGGCGTTGAAACCGTGTGACGTACCGAGAAAGTAGGCTGGCGATTTTGAAGAGCAGCCGATACCCGACACCTTGATGACGCGGCTCGGATCGACGCCCATTTCAAAACAGCACTCAACGATGCGCTCGGAAATGGAGTTGTGGCCGCATCCGGCGCACAGCGTGGTCTTGAGACCACGATATTGTTTCAGTTCGAGACCAATACGGTTGGTCTTTGGTGGTGGTGGCGCCGCGACAGTACTCACAGTCCCTCCTGCTCAACAATCGAATCGGTGATGGTGCGGGCGTCGATCGGCAAACCGCCGTAGTACCGAACGCTTCTCAAGCGGCTGACGAGTTCCGCGGGACAGTCGGTCCGAATGAGCTGGTAGAGCTGGCCGTCGCGGTTCTGGTCGACGACGTAGATGCGGTCGTGACCGCGGATAAAGTCGATCAGGTTCTCGTTGAATGGAAACGCCTTGAGGCGCATGTAAGAAGTTTTTAAGCTGTGCTCGTCGGCCAACTGCTCGAGACTCTCGACCGCCGCGAACTCTGTTGTGCCGCAAACGACCATTCCGATTGAAGCGCCTTCGACTTCGTCGATAGCGGGCGGCGGTACGAGCTCACGAGCCGTCTTGAACTTGCGGGCCAAACGGTCCATGTTGCGAACCCAATCATCAGGCCGCTCGCTGTATTGAGCCGCCTCGTTGTGACCGGTCCCACGCGTGAAATAAGCCGCTGCCGGATTCTCGGTCCCTGGCAGCGTTCGATAGCAGATGCCGTCTCCGTCTACGTCGCGATAGCGCTCGAACGATCCCAGCCGGTCGAGATCCTCGGAACTGAGGATCTTCCCTCGCTTGAGGGGCGCGGTCGGATACTTGAACTGATCGGCCATCCAATAGTTCATCCCGAGGTCGAGATCAAGCATCACGAAGATGGGCGTTTGCAGTTCCTCGGCAAGGTCGAACGCCGTGCCCGCCATCTCGAAGCATTCTTCTGGACACGACGGAATCAGCATCGGATGGTACGTATCCCCATGCGATAGCGTCGCGCACGCGAGCAGGTCGCCTTGAGCCGTACGCGTCGGCAGTCCAGTCGACGGCCCCATCCGCTGCACGTCGAAAATCACAACCGGAATTTCCGCGAAATAGCCCAGTCCCACAAACTCCGACATCAGCGAGATGCCGGGGCCGGCCGTGGCTGTCATCGAGCGGGCGCCGGCCCATCCGGCGCCGAGCGCCATACCGATCGATGCTAGCTCGTCTTCGGCCTGCACGATGGCAAAGGTGGCCTTCCCTTCGGGGTCGAGACGGTATTTACGCGCGTAGTCCATCAGCGTCTCGGCAAGCGATGACGACGGTGTAATCGGATACCAAGTGACGACGCTGACGCCGGCGAAAATCGAGCCCAGGGCTGCGGCGGCGTTGCCTTCAATAATGATCTTGCCGGCCGTGGCATCCATGCGCTCCACGAAGAACGGGTCGGCCTTCTGCAAGTTTTCCTTGGCCCAGTCGTATCCGGCTTGAACGGCATTCCAGTTCAGATCCGCTGCTTTCGGCTTCGTGCTGAACTGCTTATAGAGAGCCTTGCGGATCTCTTCGAGATCGATGCCGAGCAGCCATGCCAGCACCCCGTCGTAGATGATGTTCTTGACCAGCTTGCGCAGCTTCGCGTTGGGGCAGACCGGCGTGACGAGCTGCGTAAACGGAACCGGGTAAAAATGCAGATCGGTGCGTAGCGCATCCAGATGCAGCGGCTCATCGTAGACAACGGCGGCTCCGGCGGGCAGATCCAGTACGTCTTCGCGGGCCGTTTCGACGTTCATGGCGACGAGGAAATCGATTTCCTTCTTGCGCCCTATGAAGCCTTTCTTGTTCGTCCGGATCGTATACCAGGTTGGCAGGCCCGCGATGTTAGACGGAAACAGGTTCTTCCCCGAAACGGGAATCCCCATTTGAAACAGCGCCCGGAGCAAAATCAAATTGGCGGTTTGGCTCCCTGACCCGTTTACGGTCGCGACCTGAACACTGAAGTCGTTGACGATACGGTCAGAGAGGATAGGGACACCCGTCCCTACAGGTGCAGTTTCTACGGTGGACATCAACTCCCCTTTTGCGAGAACCCGGTGAATCTAACCTCGAAGAGAATGGTGGGCGACAAATCCCATTATAGGCCGGTTTCCCCGTTTATGGAAGGGTGCCGTATGTGGCGGCTGAAGACCACCGATCGCG
>JAQBUE010000252.1 GCA_027624045.1 Acidobacteriota bacterium | reverse complement strand
CACACCCTATTTCGTCCCCGGCCTCGACCTACCGCATTTCAGGATCATTCTTGGATTGGAAAATGCTCAAGCACAATCGAGCGGGCCACGCCGGGGCGACCCAAGGTGGTCGGCGAAAAAATCATCGATACCAAAGCATTGGATGGTCATATTGGGGGCTGCGCCACCTGCCTACCGGCCTCGTCAAGGACTTTCCGGCAGCAGCGTCAGGCGTCCATCGAGGTTGTAGAGGGCAGGGTCCAGGCTGGGGTTGATCTCGGCGGTTTGTCCGAACAGCTCGAAACTTTTCTCTCCGTCAATCTCGCGGCGAACGTTCCAAGGCAGTTTGACACCATCAACATCGCGATACTTGGAATAGACGGTCTTCTCTTCGGAAGGGATTTTGGTCTTGGGGTCACGGCGTTCGTACAGCTGTTGCACGGGCATGCGATCGGACTGCCGCAGGTGGTAAGTGACACCGTCGCCGTTGGGGCCGGTAACGTCGATGGCGTCGGTCGGGATATTGTCGATGATTTCGGTCCCGCGGTGGTAGAAATACATCCCGGGCTCGTTGATCCGGTAGCGCAAGAAGTAGAAGATGTCGAGCCGTGTGGAATCCCGATAGCGATCCATACGCTCCGGCGGCAGTGGTCTGGCACCCCGAAAGGTCACTTCCCATCCCTGTCCGTTCTGGAAAAGGGAGTAGTAGTCTCCTTTCTCGCTGTAGACTTCCCGGCGGCTGACGGGCAGCCAGCCGGGTTCGGCGGATTCCTGCATCGGAGCGTAATGCTCGTAGATGGTGATGACGGCGAGCCCGCGGATATTCTCGCGATAGAAGGAGTAGGCTCGTCCGGTTTGCTTGATGTCGCGGACCCCGAGGAACTTTTCTCCTCCGAGCTGCTGAAGACATTCTTCAAGCAGCCGGCGGGCTAGCTCTTGCCGGCTTTCGGTCGCGAATACAGTCCCAGCGAACGCCAGCGGAGCCAGGCCGAGAAAACCCCGCCTTCCGAGCGCGCGGCCGGTGTTGCACGACGGGCCGGCCACACCGAACGATGCATCCCGAGTTGCTCTTGCCTGTTGCGTGGAGTCTTTCAACGTGCCTCCCGAATATGCGACGTCACGAATGACCGGGCGGTTGCGGGCCCTACCCCAGTTTAGCGAGCCGCCTCGAAGGCTTCCCGGCGGCGGCCGCCGCGATCAATCGTGACAGACCAACGCCGTAGACCCCGACTACAATCTTAGGGACAGATCCGCAGGGACTCTGTCAGCAGGGACCCTGTCAGCGGGGACCTTAGCATCGGCTTCAGATAGCGCGCTATCTTCTAGAGGCAATGCCGACAGCAGACGAATCGCAAGATGAGACCACGTTCCGGCGCCCCCGAGAGGCGCGGCGGAGCCTGGAGCGGCTCAAGGCGGCGCTACCCTCGGAAGCTGTGCGGATACTACGAAGGCTTTTGGTGGACTGTCCGGATCCGGATGACGCGCTGGCGGGAATTGACGATTACGTCAACAAAACCGATGAAACGACGCCGTTTAGCACAACCCCGCAACGGCTGAGCACGGTGGTGCGCCTGTTCTCCCATAGCCGCTACTTGAAAGAGACGCTTGTCCGCCATCCTGAATTGCTGGATTGGTGCCTCGAAGACGAGCACCTTCACAGGCTTTCGAGCGCGGCGGAGTTGAGGGCCGAGTTGGGGTGGCTGTCACCGCTGAGCGACGAGAAAGCGGCTGCGCGGACGCTGGCTCGCTTCCGAAGGATGCAGTTGCTGCGCATCGGGGCACGGGACATTCTCGGTTTGGCCACGCTTGCGGAAGTGACTCTGGAACTATCCAATCTTGCCGATGCTGTTTTGCAAGGTGCGTTGGACTACCTCCAACAGAAGCTTTCGTCACGTTTCGGCCGGGCTCTGACCGCGGCCGACACGGGCCCGATGAAATCGGAGATGGTGGTTCTCGCGCTGGGAAAACTGGGGGGCCGAGAACTCAACTACAGCTCCGACATCGATCTGATGTTCGTCTACACCGATGACGGCCTGACGGCGGGACCGATTGCGATCACGAACAAGGAGTACTTTACGCAAGTGGCAAACGGGCTGACGGTGCTCGTCTCTCAGATCACACCGGAAGGAAGCTGCTACCGAGTCGATCTACGCCTACGGCCGGAAGGCAGCGCCGGTGAAGTGGCGCTGCCGGTGAAAGCGGCCATCGATTACTACCATCAGCGGGCGCGCGACTGGGAACTACAGATGTTGATCAAAGCGCGGCCCGCGGCCGGCGCGGCGAAGCTGGCGCAACTGCTGCTGCGCGCGGTTCAGCCGTTAATCTACCAAACCTCGACGGATTTCTCGACGATTGAGCGAGTCGCCGAGACACGGGATCGAATCCATCAAAAGCTGCGCGGCCAATCGGCGGGAGGGGTTAACGTCAAGCTCGCGAAAGGAGGCATCCGCGACATCGAGTTCATGGTGCAGTGTCTGCAACGGCTCTACGGCGGCCGAGATCCCTGGCTGCAGAGCGGAGGGACGTTGTTCGCGCTACACCGTTTACGGGAGAAGGGCTACCTGTCGATGCCGGACTACGCCCGTCTGGCGGAGGCCTACCAATATCTGCGGACACTTGAGCATCGCCTTCAGATCGACGAGAACCGGCAGACACACAGCATGCCGCAAGAGCCCGGTCAGCTTGAAATCCTTGCCCGCCGCATGAGGGACATCCTGGCGCCCAGATCGGAACCGCGGAGTATCGCTACAGAACTCGGGACACGCCTGAAGCGCGTAGCCGAAATCTACGATCGTGTTGTCTACTCCCAGGAGCCCGCTCGAACGGTGAGTTTACCCGACATGGCCGATACCGAAGAAGACAGCTTTGAAGTCGAGGCGCAACCGAGTTTGCAGTCACAGATTCGTCACCTCGAGCGGCACACACCGCGACTGGCCGAGGCCGTTCGCGCGCTTCCGATTCGGCGCGGAAGCAAACACTTCGAGCACCTGTTGAACAAGCTCGTCGCGATGCCATTGCTGTGGGCTGAGTTCGAGAATTCGACGCCGCTGCTGGCATGCGTGGCCGACTTGTTCGAGAACAGCCCCTACCTGGCGGAGCATCTGATCCGGCATCCGGAAGACATCGAAAGACTCAAGGCAGTGGCTGAGAAGCCCGTTGCGGGTGATCGGCCACGGGAAGTGGGCCTGATCGACGCACCCAAGCCCGCCTGGGTCACGCGGCCGGATGTCGAAGAGATGGTCAACAATCGCTCCCCGGTCAGCGAGAAAGCGGATTGGCTCCGCCGGTTCTACCGCCATGAGATGCTCCGCATCCTGGCCGAGAGCATCTACCAGCGCCACCCGATTTTCGAGTCCCTCGCCGAAACCAGCCGCCTCGCCGAGTGGGTGATCCAAGCAGCATACCGTTTCGCGGTGGATTCCGTTTTCGGCGACCAGCGGCCAGCGGCGGACGCGCCCGGGATGCAAATCGTCGCCCTGGGGCGTTTGGGAATTGGCGAGTTCGATCTGGGGTCGGATGCGGACCTGGTTTTTGTTCTGGATGATGAGGCCCTGGACGAACGCCTCCGCTGGAGACGGGTGGCCGAGCAGCTCATTGAAATTACGTCGAGTTATACCCGCGAAGGTTTCATCTTCGCCGTAGACCCGCGGCTACGGCCGCTGGGACGTGACGGAGAACTGGTCCAGACCGAGTCGCGTTACAAGCAGTATCACGCCGAGACCGCCGAAGCCTGGGAAGCGATTACGTACATGAAGGCACGAACCATCGCGGGGGACATCGATCGTGGAACCAGGTTCTTGAGCGCACTGCAGGATATCGGGTGGAAGCGCTACGGGATGGACACCAGCCTCGCTCGATTGCTCGTCGAGATGCGAGAGCGGATCGAAAAGGAGCAGGGCTCCTCTCACCTGATCAAGGCCGCTGCGGGAGGTTACTACGACATCGATTTCATCCTCATGTTCTTGCGCCTGAAAAACGCGGGGCAATTCTTTGAGTCGCTCAACACACCCCAGCGAATTGCCGTGATCCGCGCAACAGGTTCACTGGATGACGCCCAGACGGATGCGCTTCACAGGAATGCTGTCTTCTTCCGTTCTCTCGATCACGCCTGCCGCGTCATGAGCGGGCACTCGACGAGCGGGATTCCGACGGCGCTGGTCCAGCGCAGTATTGTGCGGGAACTCACAGCGCGGTGGAGCGGCTTCAGCGGCGCCGGTGAGTCGCTTGCCGCCAGGTTGCACCAAGTGCGGACCGAAACCCGCGAGTTGTTCTCGACGATCTTGGGAGCGGGCTAGAGCCCTCGGGACGTCAATGAAGGACCGGCGCGTTGATGATGAGAACGATGACGTTGTACGCAACGACGCCGGCAAAGAAGATGTTCACCCCGCGCAAGAGCCGCTGCTTGGAGTGGGCCATGCACACAAGCGCCAGCAAGACAGCGACGACCTTCACCAGGAACAGTCCCCCAAAGGCCGAGGGGCTCTCACGCATAGCCCATTTCACGACCGGGTTAACCTCGGCAATCCCGTACGTCATGAAGGCAAGTGTCGTCAGTAGGTCCAAAACCTGCAAGTAGATGAACTCGGCTAGAATGGTCAATGGCTTATTCCCGTTCTTGTTAGATCGGCCGTATGCCGAAGGAACCTGAGATGGTCAGCCGACTTTGTGTCGAGCACCGAAGCCGACTCGCCGTCTCTCAGGTTTTAATAGTAGATCACTAAGATGGGCACCTTAGCAACTAAACTTTAGTAATGGTACTTTTTAGCTATTCCCTGAGCGGAGTTGCGGACAGCGCACGAGCCAGTGGATACCGGCCCCTCGTCATCATCTTTCGCCCCGAGGACGGCGATGAGCGCTCAGACAGTCGTTAGGCGTGTTCGAGCAATCTTTCTGATGCGTATTGATGGTCGCGACGCGATTTCGGTCGGTGCTGCGAATACGACAGTGTCCGTGTGAAACGAAAAGGCGATTCCAGCGCTTCATCCAGCTCTTCTCGTTTCATGAGACTGAGAAACAGCGCCGCCGATCTCGCTTGGCGGTTGATTGACTGTCGTCGGGACGAAGATGTGGCGTTCAGCCATCGGGTAGGTTCCTAATCCGATCCAAAAGGACTACATCCGGCACAAGAAGCTCGCATCGTTCCGCTTGCCGCGAACGATCTAGGCTGCTGTTGTGCTGGAAGTTCGGCGGTACGAAAACGAGATGACCGGTGGAGGGCCTGGCCTTGCGCCGGCGGCGCCATATTACAATAGGGTCGTGGACATTCTGTCCGTGGTCATCCCGACCCGCAATCGCCGGGATGTACTTGAACAGTGCCTGCGGCGGCTATCCGATCAGCAACTGGAATCCAGCGGCTATGAGGTCATCGTTGTGGATGACGGATCGGACGATCCCAGCCCCGTTTCCTTTTCCGCCAACCTCAATCTCCGCCAGCTAAGGCAGCCGCCCCGCGGTCCGGCAGCGGCTCGCAATCTTGGAGTTCGTGCCGCTCGGGGCGACGTTATCGTTTTCATCGGTGATGACATCTTCGTCCCGCCCGACTTTCTGCGGATCCATCGCGAGTGGCATGACGAGCGTCCGTCTGCTTTACACGGTCTGCTGGGTGTCGCCGAATGGCCGCGCGGCTATCTGAGCAGCAGTTATATGAAATGGCTCGACGCCTCGGGCCTGCAGTTCGGCTACCAGGGTTTGCGAACAGGTGAGCCGCTGCCGTACTACAGCTTCTATACATCGAACCTTTCGCTCAAACGATCTATTTTTCTTGATCATCCGTTTGACGAAGACTTCCCGGATGCGGCCTACGAGGACACCGACCTCGGCCTGCGTTTGCAGCGGGCGGGCTTCCAGCTTTTTTTCGATCCGGCCTGCCGCGCCGAACATCACCACCGTTACAGCTTGGAGGCTTCTTGCGCGCACCGCCACCGCGTCGGACGGGCCGGGTTTCTTTTCCAACAGAAACAACGCGCCGTGGCCCGCTTCCGCTGGATCCGGAGGTTGCCGTGGCCGCTGCGGGTTGTCGTGGGAAGCCGGCCATACCGTGCCGTGGCCGAGTTCGCCGACGGGCTTGGCGACGGCGAGCTGATCGCACCCTACTACTACCTTCACAACAGTGAGGCTTTCTGGGAAGGCTTCCGGGCCGCGCGGGCCGAGTACCGCAATGGGCACGCCGGCCGCTTAGCAGCCTGTGGTGGAAGTCCCACATTGAAACAAGAGTCGATAAACTTGTTCTATGGCAATGGG